>JAOUQA010000443.1 GCA_029879605.1 Gammaproteobacteria bacterium | reverse complement strand
AGAAAGTTTTGGGGATATGCATATATGCTCTCGTTTACTGTGAGCTCGGCCGCCACTTACTTTTTTTACCAGCTCAGAGAAAACAATGAAATCTATTACAAAGAAAGCCGGTATGAAAAGAAAGAATACTTACACAAAGCAGATCGTTATCATGATTATTTTATCGGCTTTGCAGCTCTGTCGCTTGGAATATATCTTGCAAATGTAATCGATGCCTATGTGTTTTTTGAACTCAAATGGGATGTCAAACAAGATAATTCTGACAGAATATTACACGCAACTGCAGGGTGCAAGTTTTGAATTTTTATTTTTTTTTGTTTTATTAATAACATTTCTATAATATGATTAGAGGAGAATTTATGAGACTAAATATTTATACATATACCTTGATTGCCTTGATACTTTGTTTCGGTATAAACTGTAATAATAATGATGATGATCCAATACCGGTAGTTGAAGTCTCTTTCGAAAACGTCACAATCAATGATGTAGAACCCTATAGTGCCAAAATCTCATGGAAAGCAAACAAGGAAGTAAATAGCAGCTTTTCATACAGCCCGACTACAACCGGATATCAATTATCAGAGATACCGGCAACAAGTGACAGCATAAACTTTTCAGTAACACTCTCGGGACTGAGTGATAATACGAAATACTATTTTAAGGTTGAAATTGAAGACAAGAGCAACGCCGGCAATAACGCTTCTGAAACTGACGATTTCACAACCCCGGAATACAAGGGGGATGTAGAAGTTATAAACATCTTTGTTGACCCGGCAAAAATAACACCGTATAACGCAACTATAACGTTCGATACATCCGTTGATTCGACTTGTACCATCGAGTATGGCCTTGATACAAGCTATTCAGAGACACCTGTTGTGGCAACAACGAGTGATGGCCTGAGCCATGAAGTTGAGTTATACAAACTTCTTCATGATTCAGAAATCAATTTTCGAATCTATGCAAATGCTAATGCATCAG
Organism: Gammaproteobacteria bacterium; assembly: GCA_029879605.1. Classification (GTDB taxonomy): domain Bacteria; phylum Pseudomonadota; class Gammaproteobacteria; order SZUA-229; family SZUA-229; genus JAPHQX01. The sequence continues at coordinate 1,461 of JAOUQA010000443.1, read as the reverse complement.
GTTATAATTCTGTGTATACTGGCAATAATTTTTTTGAAACAATAGATAAGTATGTAGGGAGTATTATTAATGTTGATGTCGTAACAGGTGAAACATGCTGGATAAGCTGGACAACCATGAATCTTGATGGTTCAGCTGACTTATATACTCAGACGAATCTTTATATTTCAACTTCATTGCCTTACGGCGATCCATTATCCTCTTCATTTTCTGAGATAAACCATGAATTTGGGAAAGATTATTGTGAGCAAGGTGTAACCTATTATTTCAAAATTGAGGCGATTCCATATGACTTCTATGATCTAGATCCTGAAACAAGCGAGCTTCCCTACTGCAATAAAAACGTAGAAGGGTGCTACAAAAACATTACATACCAAGATTCATTTATCAATAATTACTAATACTCTGATATCTTTTATATATAATTGGAGGAGTGTTATGAAAATCTTAATTTTTGTGGTAATATTATTTTTCTCATTTCTTTCATGTTTTGAGAGTCCCGAAGAGCAGCCTCTAAATGAGTTAGAACATCTCGATATACGCGTTATAACTTATGCAACTCGAGTAGATATATTTTTTAGAACAAATCATGAAACTACTAACGAGATAACCGTCAATGAAAACACGTACTTTCGCGAAGGGATTGACTTCCAGATACAGGTTGAAAATTTAGTCCCAGAGCAAGAATATGAATACAATATCAAAACAAAAATATCAGAATCCAGCCCAATCGGCGCTGAACCGATAACATATACCGGTACATTTTTCACATCTGAGGAAATGCCTATAATAATCAGCAAGCCGGAAATAATAAATATTTCCCCGGATTCAATTTCTTTTTCATTTGATACCGACATAATTACTAATTGTATAATCGAATACGGAAAGAATGAGTCATTAGGAAATGAAATTGAATTATTTATTACCAATAACTTAAACCATATTGTTTTAATTGAAGACCTTGATGCTTCATCGACTTATTTTATAAGAATTCGTGCAACTTCATTGATACCAGGTTGGGGTGAAACATATTCTAATACCTTTATGATTGAAACACCCGAATATAAGAATATTGAAATTTTTCCACATCCAATTCCCAATTCTATATCCCCTTCCGGGGTTACAATAGAAATATATACTAATGTTATTGCAAGTTGCCAGGTTGAATACTCAATCAATGAAGATTTTAACGATAGTAAAATCATTGACTCCCTTCCAGCCAACAGTACTAATCCCACAGCAGTATTAAGTGGCCTATCAGAATCTCAAATATATTTCTATAGAATTTTGTCCTCAACATCACTACCAGACTATATCGACACCATATCAAATACCTTTACTTTCACAACAAAAGAAAAATTGCCTGTCGAAATTCCAATGATTAAGTACTCGTCCTCAACAAACGTCTCTACACTCATGTGTGAGACTAATACGCCATCGTACATTAGGTTCCATTACGGG
>JAOUQA010000442.1 GCA_029879605.1 Gammaproteobacteria bacterium | reverse complement strand
AAGCGTGATGCCAAGTAATCGGTATGAAAAAGTTTTTCCTAATAATACAAGCAGGGTAACAGGCGCAGTGAGAGTAACGATAAAAGGTGACAGTATATGACGGCGCGATTCCTGGTGAATGAGATCTTTAAACCAGAGGCGAAACTGGCGTCGTGCTTGATGACGATTGTATCTTAGTTGCTGGTCATCATTGGCTATTTCGTTCAGCTGATGTGAAGGAGTAACTACAACAGGGCATAGCGGCGTAACTTGTTCATCATCAAGTCCTTTCCAGTTGATGGCAACACCAAAAAAACCTGCAGCGCCCATGGTTTCAATATTCGGATTGAGTTCTTCCAGGTGTCTGCGGATACTTTCTTCACGATCATCCATGCAAAAAATAATTTGAGCTGATGGTCGTTGATTACGTTGTTGCCAGCGCCCGCGTCCCTGGTTGTTTACAATTGCATTGAAGAGCTCTTCACGATAGTGGCGTTCGTAGGCCTGTAGCCAGATAAAACCGCGAGTTTCATCATCCAGTTTGTTAAGGCAGTCAAAAATACTTGTAACATGATCACTGGTAAGCTGGTTGATATCTTCAGCACAGAGACCCAGGTGCTGAGCCAGTCTGAAAAATTTCCAGCCATGATCGAAGACATTCCTTCCCCTGCTTTGACCTGACATAGGGCTTTGTTGCCAGGTAATTAACATATCTGAAATTTCTTTCCAGTGCTGATAGTCGTCATGTGCTGTCAGGGAGTTCTGAATCTGCCGTTGTGCCATGGAAGCCAGGTATTCCGGCATACGATCATTAAACAGATTATAACGGACGAAAAATTCTGAACGGCGTCGCCTGAAGTACCAGCGAAGCACATCAACATTGGCGGCAAGCTGCCAATGCTCACGACACAGACGTTGAGCAAATAAACGTTCAAGTATGATTCTGACAGCCAGGTAATCCACCATGTCGACAGGGTAATCTGTTTGGTTATAACCAGGATGTGTATGACGCCAGAGAAAAATACCAGACCAGCCAGGTAATTCAATTGCAATACGTTCGATGTAATTAACCCAGTGTGTTTCAGGGATACCGAGTTGAGTTAATTGAAGAATAATTGCCTCTACCGGGTCATCGGGTAAATGGTGAAGGTTGTCCTGCCATTCAGGCAATTGCTCAAAAATCCAGGACAGGTCAGTAAGGGCGCTTTTTTTCCAGGCAGCATAGAAACCATTATTACGTTCATTATTGTGCCAGGCAGACATACCCTGATCCAGGTAGTTAGCAATATGGTTTTGCATGCTGCTACGAATATTGTCGAGGATATCAATGCCGGTCAGTGATAAAAGGAAGCCTCGTAGTGTCGTATCATGTCCAATTTTTCGCAGTAGCTGCCCCAATCTATTTTTGCTTTCTTTATGTACCTGCTTATGAAGTAATGAGGGGCCGGTAGAGGTTTCATTAACAGATTCAGTAATATTTTTTAAAATAATTTCTGCTCGTTCAGGGTCCAGGTCAACCAGATCCTCCGGGTGTAAAATAAAATGTTGAAGATTCAGCTTTCTAAGACAGGCTTGCCATAGTGCGTGTATAGCATTTGCTTCGCTGGTTTCGCCCTGTGCCTGTGCTGCCTCTAATAAGCGTTGGCGAGAAGTTTCATTAACATCAGACTGGAAAGTAGTCAGGGCTTTTAATTCTTCGGTTTGCCAGGTTAACTGACAACCAGTTACAGGATTAAATGCATATAATAATCGAGCCAGGTAGATATCTTTTTGTGTAATACGTTGTTGAGTTGTTTCAGTAATCAGTTTATCGGCTTCAAGTTGCTCAGTTTCATTAAGTATCTGATTCAAATCTTCCAGTGTAATACGGCCATTAGAAAAATAATGCCGGTATTTTTCTTCTGTTTCATAGCCATAGGTGCCAGTAATTTCCCTGGCGGCTTTTAAAGCATCTGCAAAAAACAAATGTTCAAAACCGTGTAATGTATTGTGGTGTACAAAATCCTTAATAGGTGCCTGTCCAGGTAGGATATGCTCAAAATGCCTGAGCGCCTGCTGTAGTTGCTGGCGGAATGTTTCTTTTATCTTTGGCTCATTGTTTTGAGTGATCATGTGAGTGCCTAAAACCTTACTGCAAAAACATTGCTGAGGGCATGAATTGAAACAGACATCAGTTCAAGGGTTGGTGCAGGGAAAAAACCGATCCATAAAAAACCTGCTGTTAACACGGTGGCTGAAAGCATTTCTGTTTTACGCAGGTCAGCAATTTGCTGGATTTCACATTGTACTGGGCCGGTAAATAAGCGGCCAATAGTGCGTATTGCATAGGCGGCACTGATGAGTACACCAAGACTGAGGATAATTACTACCCAGCCCCAGCGTTCGAAGCCACCGATCAGGGCATGGAATTCTGCAACAAAACCTGCTGTGCCCGGCATACCCACGGCCGCAATAAATGCCAGCGTGGTAAAAA
>JAOUQA010000441.1 GCA_029879605.1 Gammaproteobacteria bacterium | reverse complement strand
ATTTCCTTTCGGGGTGCTCGTGACGCCTACCTGGCCATGCATTAATTCCATCAGGTTCTGTACGACAGTAAGACCAATGCCAGAACTTTCTGTATCAAACATAGTAGTGGATAAGTTATCAAAAGGGATGAACAGGTTTTCCAGTATATCTGAATTTATACCGGGTCCTGAGTCAGTAATCGAGACATGTAAATAGTTATAGTCAGTTTCATAGCTATCGATTGTGATGTCGCCATTGTTTTTGTTGTATTTTATAGAATTTTCCAGGATGTGATCAAAAACCTGTTTGATCGCAGTTGTATCTGCATATATCTCAGTATCAGGTGTGTTATTTAATATATTAAAATCATGACCATCAAGGTAAGTGGAGGCTGAAGATAAAGAAGAATTAACAATATCTTTTATATTAATGGGTTGTAGTTGTAGTATGTAGTCACCCTTATCCATTTTGGATAACTCAAGTATGTCGTCGATCATGGTAAGCAAATTGTTGCCCGCAAACATGATTTCATGAAGGTTTGATTTCTGTGATTCCGTAAGGGGTTGCTCTGTATCAAGTTCAAGTAGCTGGCCGAATCCTAGTATGGCATTCAGTGGGGTATGAAATTCATGACTCATGCGTGATAGAAATTCTGATTTTGCATTACTGGCCTTTTCGGCTTTGTCTTTCTGTTCAATAAGTTCAGTTTCTGCACGTTTTCTATTTTGTATTTCATTCTCAAGAATATTGATAGACTGCCTCAGTTCAATGGTTCGTTCCTTGACTTTTTGTTCTAATTCAGTATTAAACTGGTTGAGTTTGATCTCATATTCTTTTTGGTCAGTAATATTTCTGCATTCAATAAAAAACTGGTCAATGTTATTCTTGTTATTGATGATTGGGGTCAGGGTTAGTTCATAGTAACCCAGTTGGTTGTTCATCATTAATTCGATGTTATGGCTAGTAGAAACCATGTTTGTGCTATTGATGTGGTTGTGGAGTATATGTTGAGCGATTTCTGATTTTGTAAACCATGGAGTTTTCCAGAGTTCCATATTCTCAATTGGGTCAGTGTCGTATTCAATAGCATCTAGTGCTTTCTGATTTGCATTAATTAGATGCCCCGATTTAGAAGTAACAAACAGCCAGTTCTGAGACTGCTCAAAAATCGTTTCAAATCGACGCTCAAATTGAATTCGTTCCTGTTTAAGTTTCTTATTTGCAACAAGTGTTCCAATTGTTTTTATAAGTTTAACAGGTTCAACAGGTTTATGAATAAAGTCATGTGCACCAAATCGAATAGCGGTAATTGCATATTCGGTATCTCTAAAAGCAGTAATCATAATGCAGGATACATCAGGGTTTAATTTTTTTAGTTCAGGAACCAGGTTTAGCCCGTTGTCCGTACCAATCTTGATATCTATGACGGCAATATCAGGAGGGTTGATGCTTGATATTTTCATTGCATCGGGGACATTGTCAGCGATAGATATATTGCAATTCATATCTTCAAGCTCAAGAATGTCATGAATGGCGTGTAGTATATCATTGTCGTCGTCGACAACAAGTATGTTTATACTATTTTCACTGGTCATAAGGTTATCGCTCTGAGTGTTAAAGCTTTGCAATGCATTCATGAGGTAATCCTTATTGTATAGTATTTGTTTGAATGGTTGAATCGAAATTATCCATGTCAAATCTATTGTTATGTGTGATATTGTCTACAATTGAAATAATGTCTTCTGGTTTGAATGGTTTAAACAGGCAGCCGGTAAATTCAAGGGAATGTAGTTTGTTGGGTTCTAGCCTGTTAATAAAGTTTCTTGATACCAGTACTATCGGCGTTTTGTTACCGGATTTTCTAAAGTCAATAAAATCAATTAGTGCGTAGATTAATGGCTTGTCTGTTTCAATAATTAATACATCATAGTTGTTTGTGTTGTACATATGTAATTGATCAAAGCGGCTGATCAGTGATTTTATCTTTTGATCAGATAGCTGTTTTGATAACCATACGGGAAAGCATTCAGAACTGGACACGGTTAGTGATATTGGTGTGTTATCAATATTGCTAATGTAATTCACTATATCTTCGTTGTTTGTGTGTTCTGACAGGATTCCTATATTATTGATGCCAGAACATTCTTCAATTATCTGGGTCATTCTGTACCCGCTGATAATAAATAGTTTGGTGTCCGGAGATAAGGTCTTTATTTCTTTAAATAAATTAACTCCATTCATGCCGGGTAGTTTGACATCCAAAAAACCAATATCAAACCTTTTGGTAGTGCATGCATGAAGTGCTTCTTCTGCATTGTCATATATGCTGACATCGTGGTTTTCAATAGAAAGTATTTCGTATAACCCACTAGCCAGGTCAATATTATCATCGACAATAAGTATCTTCATGTCATACCTCTTTTGCTTCATTAGTTAAAGGCAGTAAAAAACTAATACATGTGCCATTATTATCTGATT
>JAOUQA010000052.1 GCA_029879605.1 Gammaproteobacteria bacterium | reverse complement strand
TCAAAATACTTTCCGTAATTTCGAGTCTTAAATTCCTTGTGTCAAATGATATCGAATTTAACTGACTATCAATCTGCGCAATAAAATCCTTCTGCATAAACTGTACTGGGGACAGATTAACGCTGATATAGAGTGTACTATATTCTGGATATTGCTCATTCCATACTTTCATCTGCCTACATGATTCCTGCAGCACCCAAATACCAATTTCATTGATAAGCCCTGTTTCCTCTGCTATCGGTATAAAATCGTCCGGCGGCACCATTCCACGCTCTGGGCTATTCCAGCGCAACAATGACTCAAATCCAATTATCCGGCCTTCCACTACTGAAATAATAGGCTGGTAATAGATTTCAAATTCATTTCTCTCAACAGCTCGTCTCAACTCTGTTTCTATTCTTAGCGCCTTAACTGCCTGAGCATGCATCTTTTCATCAAAGGCCTCGGTATGTCCATTGCCTTTTTGTTTTGCTCTGTACATTGCGGTATCCACATCACGAAGTACTTCACTGTGCGTTTCATAGGCCAGATTACTAAGCACAATACCAATACTTGTTGATGTAAACACCTCATGCCGACCAAGCTCTAGTGGGCTTATTAATTCGTGATGTATCCGGCTCGCAGTATGAAAGGCATCAGAAATATCATCAATATCATCAATAATAATTGCAAACTCATCCCCACCCAGCCTTGAAACAGTGTCTATTTCCCTAATGCATTTTTTTAGTCGTTCTGCTACTTTGTTTAATACCTGATCTCCCACCATATGACCAAGGCTATCATTGATATTTTTAAAGCGATCCAGGTCAAGAAATAACACAGCAAACAAGTACGATACATCTCTTTTTTTACGTTTTATACATTGATCAAGACGATCAATGAACAGGGTCCGATTAGGCAATCCTGTTAATTCATCATAATATGCAAAGTACTCCAGTTTTTCTTCATTTTCATGCTGCCGGAAAATATTTCCCAGCGTATTTGCAATCATTGTCAGGAAACGTATCTCTTCTTCACAACGCTTGTGCCCATGATTAAGATAGAGGTTGAGTACGCCCATGAGCGTATCTTCTGATTTTATAGGGAGGCAATAATGCCCATGATCTGCCATATCTTCATAGTACTCGCTATGCCTTTTATCTAAGCAGCTAGAAAATGTCACCTCCTGGTTTTTTGCTGCTCTACCACACAGGCACTCGCCAAATTTCACCTCACTACACCTGTCCTGTATTATCTTTGATACCCCACTCTGAGCAGCCATTAGCAATTTATCTGAATTTTCATCAACAACAAATATGGCGCCTGTACCCTTCAACACTAACCAGGGTGTCGAAAGAATAGCCTCTAGCGATCTTTCCAGTTTCTCCTTGAACGTGATGGGCTGCGTTGAAATCTCCAGCACTGCCGAGATCACTCGCTGGGAGTGGTAGTCATTATTTATCTGCTCAGCAGCTTTTTTCTGCTCACTAATATCACGGATGAAAGCGCTAAAGCCCTGTTTACCGCTAACAGTAATTGACGCAATGGTTATCTCAACTGGGAATTCCACACCATTTTTTTTCATTGCATATACATTTCTGCGTTTATTTAACTCTGGTCCTGCTCCTGTTTCAATAAACGCCTTAATTCCATTTATATGTCTCTGCCTGTATGCTACAGGCACTATAAAATTAGTAAGCTCCTTACCAAGAACCTCTTTCGCCTTCCAGCCAAACATCTCTTCGGCGTGCTTATTCCAGTCCGTTATAACGTCATATTGATCAATCGTAATAATGGCATCGAGTGATGCACCAAGAATTGAGCTGGTTCGTGTCTCACTCTCTCCAAGTGCCAGATACGCCTGATTGCTTTCACTGATTCCCTTATTCAGCCTTTTACTGCCATAGACAATACCTACTACACCAAACATCCACAGCACGACATGTCCAAAGCCAATTTTTATTATTTCCTCTTGCGCTGCCTGGTCCAGTTTGTTCAACGGTACAGACACGCTTACGCCACCAGCAATATCGCCCACCTTGTATCCCTGATGCTCATGACATTTAAGGCATTTTTCGGCCATCTTCATTGCGTGTATCAGACGTAAATATGGCTCGCCGCCAATACTTGATATTTCGGTAATCTCTTCTATCCCTTCATTACTGTTCTCGAATACTTCCAGCGCCCTGGTTTCCCATGCGTCAGGCTTATTGATTGGATTGATTGGTCGTAGGCTGCTTATGTTCCCCTGAGTTTCACTGTTTGCACTGGCTATTTCATTGAACATGCGAACCATCAGGGCCGGGTTGATCAGCGTCAATACGCGTCCTGACGGAGTCACAACATCACGCTCGGGAATATAATCTATATAAGGGTCAGGCTGTATATCTTCAGTCACAGGCACATAGACGCCGCCATGCCTGGTAGCCCATTGACGAAAGGTTAGATCTTTAAAAAAGCTTGCCCTTAATTCAGAGTTTGCCTGTTCCATAATAAGAGAGCGCACCTGGTTATCATTCCAGATAAATGACGCCACAATCGACATAGTCCATATTGCCATAGCAGCCCATGGTGATGCCTTGGCTGATACAAAAGTTGATGAATGTTCGTGTTTATCCTTATTTTCGTTCATATCACACAAACCGCTGAAGCCCTGTTACACCATTCATCAACCTGATTACCGCATAAATGCTATCACAAATTAAATCCGTATATGCAGGCACGTCATATATTAGCAATTTCTAAAACTCGCTTATTCAGTAAAATTTTACCTATGTTACCCACTACTACTGTCCGTTGGTATCGCTACGCGCCTCTTTCAAATTCTGTTGATAACCTCTCGCATCCCCATATTCGGAGAAATAGATATATTTGTCATGCTCATCTAATACCTTATATGCGTGTTTTATTGGGCACCAGTATTGTTCAGTGCGTGACGCGATTTCCCGTGCATATGACAGCAAGCCCACCACATAACCACAGTACACACAATTGACTTTCTCAATAATATTGAGATATGCCAGCCGATGCCTGTCGATAATGATGTACTCTGAGCGCCGCACAAGTGCAATACCATACAGCCTGAAACATATACCCTGATAAACCAGCAAACAGATATCCAGCAAACACCACACAGGCAGGATGCCATAAATAACGGGGGCTGACAGTACATTTTGTGGTCGGCTACTTATCAGCCATCGTAGCAGTCCAGTTTTGAGCTTCCGGTGCGCCTCCAGCACCGCACGCTCAAATTCAACACGCTTACCTTTTATAATATAAACCGCTTCCGTTTTCTGTCTTAATAACACCTCACGCAGCTCATCTTCAAGCTCCCTGATCTGATCCAGTAAGTCACGTATTTTTTCGTTCATCCCAGCCATCCAATAGTAGCCTGCTTCGATTTCATCATAAGCTCATAACTACACAATAGCCACTTTCGTATCCTATTCACCATTAACACAAAATCTTTTGACCCTGATCATTTATTTTTTCCCTTGATCCTCTATAAATATATTAATGTAATTACGCATTATGTTTTTTTATTCATTATCTTACGGAGGATGTTCTGATGAAAACTCGCTTAAGCCTGTTACTTGCCGGGCTATTACTTATTATTTCTTCTTCTGCCAATGCCTGGTGGGGCAACAATGGCTGGGGTGGATGGAACCCCTATCCTGTATGGTCACCCATGTACTGGGCAGAGGAGATGTTTGGTGATGACGACTACTACGGAGGTCCCTATGGCTATCCTTACGGTGGTTATGGCTACCCTGGTTACGGCTATGGCGGTTATGGCTACCCTGGTTACGGCTATGGTGGCTATCCTTACGGCGGTTATGGCTATCCTGGTCGCTGGGGTGCTCCTGGTTGGGGGTGGTAACAAACTAACTTTTATCAAGCCCTCTTTTCAGAGGGCTTTTTTATTGTTATGCAGCCAATCATTATTGTTAAATTTTCAGTCTTAAATCTTGGTTTCCATATATGTACCAGCTATTTAGTCAACCTTGAAATAACCAATCCTGCCATCACGGCATTCCAGCAATAATGAACCGCCTTTATTTTTATTCAATATTTTCTGCAAATTATTCAGTGTGTGAATTTTTCTCCCGTTTGCCCTGATAATCAACTCACCTACGGGCCATTCGATTTCATCAACCTCTGAACCTTGATGTATATGTGTCACCACCAGCATTGGTTTTTCCTGATCAATGGTCTGTATCATTTCAATTTGCGCATTTGGGTCTATATCACGCATCGCCTCAATAATTTCAAAACTGAGTTCCTGAATAATCATGCCAAATATTTCAATATATTTTCGCTCGGTAATAATGGGGCGCGACACAACGCCTTTTTCTGGCTTACCCATCGCCTTTGCTGTGGCAATCCTCACTTCACCTTCGCGTTGGTACACCACTTCAACTTCATCACCAATAGGAATCAGCTTGACGACATCATAAATGTTCTTGTGCCTGAAGTGTCCCTCCTTACCAATAACAATACCATGACGATCAAACTCAACACTATTAATTGCAAGAATGACATCACGTTCTTTGATGCCTGCAGCCTCTAAAAATCCACCCGGTAATATCTTGGCGACAATCACTCCCTTCGCTTCAGTCTGCTTCAATAACTCATTAAAGTGTTCTGCATTTTTCTGCACCTTGCCACCAATAGCGGCAAAGTGCGGCTCATTCTGCTGCAACAGGTTTTCTATAATAATTTTTACGAAACCCGACGGAGTAATAAATCCAATATTATCCGCATCAAGCATTACTGCCGTATTCAAGCCAACGACCTTACCATTGGCGCTAACGCTGGGCCCGCCTGAATTACCCGGATTAATCGCCGCATTGGTAACAAACCGCTCAGTGGTGTACTCTGAACCAGAAACGAAATTGGTAATTTCACCACCAGAGATATTTGGCTCAACCATGCCCATGGGATATCCAATCGCCTTTATCTCTTCACCACGCGCCGGACTTGGGCCTTCCCATAACTCAAGGTATTCAATCTTCTTGATTGCCAGTTTTTTGAAGCGCTGCAATTCTTTATCAGTAAGCCGGATCAGCGCCACGTCTGGCTCAAGTTTTTTTACCAGCCCAACCAGTTCAGCCTCAAATTTTTCCTCACTGGTGAGCATTGAACTAATCTCGATCTTAATGGCATTTCTAACTACATGCGCATTGGTAACAATATATCCTTCCAGGTTTTTGTATTTAACAAAAAATCCCGATCCTAGCCAGTTACCGGGTATTTTAATTGCAGGATTCATTACCGACTGCAAGTCTTCTTCTATATAGCCTTCGACATGTACCTGAACAACACCATTCATCATCTGTCGTGCGACATCTGTAAGGTTATTTTTTATTTTTGACATACTTTAATTATATAATTTAAATACCTAAAGGTGATCATTCATACTAGTTTATTTTCCAGGCATTGAAGACATCCTGGATAACATCGACAATATCTCAAAAATGAAATTTCGCGGTGCAAAACGTATCCAGGAACTGGTTGAAGAACACAAGGACATGCTACCCAGAAATAAACTACTGACCACAATTATCACCGATGCCGAGTTCAAAGGCCCGAAAGAAGACCTGCGCTGGCACGGCGTCAACGAAGCCGCACTGCACAATATGTTCGACCTGCTGAATGCCGCGCAGAGCCGTCGTGCACGCTGGTTAAATCTACAGCCTATTTAATCAGCGCTGTGTCTAAAATCATTCTGTTCAACAAACCCTATGATGTCCTCTGTCAGTTCACCGACGAACAGGGCCGTGCCACACTTGCCGACTACATCAACGAAAAAAATGTTTACGCCGCGGGGCGTCTCGATCGCGACAGCGAAGGCCTGCTGATTCTCACCGATGACGGAAAGCTGCAAAATAAAATCAGTGACCCGAAGCACAAGCTTGAGAAAACCTACCTCGCACAGGTAGAAGGCGAAGTCACCGATGAAGCCATCAGACAATTACAACAGGGCGTCAAACTCAAGGATGGCATCACCCGCCCCGCCAGGGCCAGGATCATCAATCAACCTGAATGGCTATGGCCACGCCAGCCACCAATTAGAGAACGCAACAATATTCCAACTTCATGGATTGAGCTAAAAATATCCGAAGGCAAGAACCGACAGGTTAGACGCATGACTGCAGCTGTTGGCTTTCCGACTTTGCGCCTGATTCGAGAATGCATCGGCAAGTGGAGACTGGACGTGCTGAAGCCGGGTGAATTTAAACTAATTAAAGAATAATGCAGAACATTAGTCGCAGAGTCACAAAGCTACGGAATAACCGGTGATGGGCAATAATCTACACACCAACCATTAAAATAATTTCAACTCAGGCAGGCAGAATATCCGCAAACACAAACCCATCACGATTAACAATTTCACCTACCGATATCGCGATCTTTTCTTTAAACATTGGCCCATCGAACACAAAACTATGGAACTCTCCATGCTCACCACACGGGTCTATATTTTCTGGCAACGACATAAGAAAATCCTGATTAAACTCCCTGCCTGCATATTCCTCAGGCACCTTACAAGGATCAATACAGGTTATTATTGTTCTCAGACCGGCACCAATCATTTCTCCTGCAAGTTTCTCTGTAGGCATCCCCCAGATTGGAAACAGCGCCTTGATGCCTGAGCCTTTTAGCTTTTCTTCTCTGTAATTTCGAATATCTTCAAGAAACAGGTCACCGAATGCAAAATACTTAATGTCATTATTTTTTGCCCCGACAACGAACTCGCCCATTATTTTTTCGTATTCAGCATTGCTACATGGATTGGGAATTTCAATTATCTCCAGAGGCAGACCGACACTTTTTGCCTGTTTCTGTAAAAGCTCAAGCCTTACGCCATGCATGGCAACGCGATCAAATTCTTTATTAACCGTGCAGAAAAGTCCAACCACATCAACTTCATTATTCTGTTGTAACTGGTACAACGCCCACGCACTGTCTTTTCCGCTACTCCATGACATAAGCACCTTATTTTTCATAACATCTATTCCGAACATGAAAGCTTAGAAAAGACAAGAACAGATCATTGACGCAGACAATCACTATTCTACTGACAAACTTTTTAAATCCGAGTACAAAAACTCGGCAGTTAAATTTTTCGCATGACTCTTGCTTGATATATTGAAAACACCACACTCTTCGATCCAGCCTGCACCATGTACTCTTTCTGACACCTGTTCGCTGCCCTGCATCTGCCTTGGCAACACATAACAACAGTCTTTTCGATAGAGCAAATTATACGGCTGATTATCGACATGAAACTGTTCAATCATCGCCCAGCATTCATCCGATGAAATTGTTTTAACGCAATGCATGGGGTACTGATGCCTGCCACCATTGTGCAACCACAATGTTTTCTCTACTGGCAGTCTGTCTTCCCTGACAAATGACTGGAAGTGTAATTGATTAACCGAGGCGCATGCACCGAGACTGTTATAACCCAAACCAAAACCTGGAAACACATCTGCCTGTTTCCTGACCATTTGCCATACTAACTGGTGATATTGTTCAGTCAGATATTGCGGCAACTCCATCTCCGGGTGCGGCACAACGATTAAATGATATGGCGCAAATGGAAATTTATTATACAAAACCCTCAGTGGCACATGATGCCATTCACCTTCCCATAGAATCTCTGGTCGTAGAAAGGGTTTGTTAAAATTAAATCGAGCTCCATGAAACTCCTGAAAAATGCTCTTCATCTTTTCTGAAGAGGCGCGTTCCGGACGCATTGCCCGCATGGGGTTATACAATAACTCCCATTCACCCTGTTTATGCCTCTCCCAGGCTGAAAATGAACCGACACCTTTTTTCCTTATTTTTTCAAAAACACCCAGATCGTCCTCGGTTGCATGCAGCACACCATCTTTAAGTTCTTTATTCATCTCAACAAACATGGTCATTAAATCGTTTTTTAAACTTACTTGTAATGACTTGTCCTGCATACTGTTTGATAGCACCAGGATGAAAGCACCGAGTTCATCGGGAGATAACATCGACCGGAGCTTTTCAGCAAACAAAGTTTTGAATTCGGTTAAATTAGATGCAACAAACATAGACACAGCAATGTAACTCAAGCGAAGTCTGTTCGCTTTTTCGGGATGATTATTTTATGGTTCTTTTTTTTATGATCGTAACAGGCGTTTACTGATCTGGCATGCTGCGCTTACTACGCAGCCACTTAATCAGTGACTCCCAGCTTTCCAGGTCCTGGTACACCTGCGAAGGTGCCATCTCAAATATACCAATTCCACGCTCTTCGGCACGGATATAGTTCTGGGTATCACGCAGGGTGGCAACATAGGGCACCCTGAGTTTTTTGATGAAATCGAACAGCTCGGAAAAAATAATGGTGTTCTCACGCACCCGGTTGGCGATAACGCCAATTTTCACTTCACCTCGCTCAACCTTGCCGACGGCCTTCAGCTCCTGCATATAATCGGTAGCAGCACGCATATCGATCGGTGAAGGCAGCACCGGGAACAGGATAGTATCGGCCTTGCGTACTAACTCGGTAAGCTCCTTGCCATGCACCCTGGCGGGGGCATCGATAATCATAATATCAGTATCTCGAGCTGGTCGAGTAGCATCCTTAAAGGCAGCGATACCTTCTATGACTGGCCACTCTTCACCACGCGCCTGCAACCAGGCCATGCTAGAACCCTGCGGGTCATAATCAGCCAGCACGACTTTCTTTTCTTCTTCGAAGGCGTAATAGCTGGCCAGGTTGGTTGAAATTGTGCTCTTACCGCAACCGCCTTTGGCGTTTAAAACCATGATTGTACGCATGTTGCTCCCCTGCTCGCTTTTATTGTTCACCGATTTTATGGGAATCTACCCCAATTAACACACATCTTATACCGATAGCACTGCAGTTGTAAAAAAGCACCAGATTTGATCACCAGGTTTGGCGTGTTGCACCAATGAAGTCCCTAACAAAAAAATAATATTTCCTTTATTTTACTTAACTTATTGAATCAAAAGAATTAACCGAACTATACATAGTAATAACCATTCTCAAACAGCTGGCATAATACTTGCGAATATTATATTATGCGTGCCCGCTCAGATTTTCCTCGTGGGATCGCGAAACGAAATGAGCAAGGCCAGTGTTGTATTATCTGGCTAAATATGAAAAAAAAGGAGAAAAATTATGACTGACTATCACAGACAACAAAACACCATGAAAACGGTACTGATCATTGCAGCTGCTGTGATCACGTTGAACATTGTCGCTATCACTACAGGTGTTGCGAAAAACCAGTATTCAGAGCTGCACAGCTGGATTTCTGCCAACCTGAACTAGTTTTCAGCTACATTTAAACAATAAAAAAGCCGGTCGAATGACCGGCTTTTTTGTTTCGTGCTCGAAGCAGAACTAGAGCTGTTTGACACCTGCAATCAACTCAGCGACCGCCTTCTGGCCATCACCGTAGAGCATGCGGGTATTATCCGCATAGAACAGGTGGTTCTCGATACCCGAGAAACCGGCACCACGACCACGCTTG
>JAOUQA010000440.1 GCA_029879605.1 Gammaproteobacteria bacterium | reverse complement strand
TTTTCAAACCCAATAAACAATAAGTCACTGATTTTCAAAACCAATATTTATTTACTGCATATATACGCCATGAATTTAATATGTCAATATTACAAACAAATGCTCTTCATAATTAAAAACTAACCCGTACGAATGATATAATAGAATTGCATTTTATTTATTAAGTTGTACTTGAGAAATTTAACTCATTGAATATTTAAAGAAATTTTCTTTATGCAAAATCAGGACTATTCAGACCACTATAGAGCATTAAGGATCGACCCTAACAAGCCAGGGTTAGAGTACAAAGATATTCGAAAAGCATATAAACTTGAAATCCAGAAATGGCACCCTGACCGATTCGAGGATGGTTCTGCACAACATAAAGCAGCCAACACCAAAATCAAAAGACTAAATCATGCCTTCAAGATGTTACAAAAATACCATAAGGAGCATAACTCACTCCCAATTATTACGCTACAAAGCCACACTTATGCCAATACAACTAATAGAAATGGAAACAACAATCTAAATAGATCTCAAGAAACCACATCAAACTGTGATCTTGAACTGCCTTCATATAAACAGCATTCAATAAAATCTATTTTTATAGTCTTATCTATCATTATTATTTGTTATATTATGATTACACACGAGCAACAGTATAAGATACCCCACAATAATTTACATCAATCACCCAAACAAAGCATACACGACCCTTCAAGCAAAGCAGCAACCACTAACGCAAAAAACCCGGGCCTTCCACTCAAATCAGACAGCCATGAGATAGCCCAACCTGAATCACATCACGGTGAATCAACCTCCTTTTTCACTTATGGATCTACAGTCGGTGAAGTAATCGACATACAGGGCATACCGAACAAAATCGAAGGTGATACATGGCATTATGGTCAATCCAGAGTTTACTTCAGGAAAGGAATAGTTATCCACTGGGAACGAGGCAACGACTCAATACTAAAAGCAACTGCCCTGCTCGAAAAAACGAGCAATTAAAATTTATCTTGCACCCTGCCCAAACAGCACCACTTGTACAGTTTGAAATAGAATAGTCATATCCAGAAACAAGCTGTAATTCTTTATATAATAGAGATCATACTGAAGTTTATTTCTAGTATCTTGTAGCGTATCTCCATATGGGTAACAAATCTGCGCCCATCCTGTTATGCCCGGCTTGACAGTATGTCTAAGAGAGTAATGAGGTATATCCTGCTCAAATCCAAGAACAAACTCAGGTCTTTCAGGTCTTGGACCAATAAAGCTCATATCGCCCATTAAAACGTTAAATAATTGCGGCAATTCATCAATTCTAGTTTTTCTTATAAATGCTCCAATAAATGTAACTCTTGAGTCTTTCTGCTTGGCAAATTGAGCACCGTTTTTTTCTGCATCTACTCTCATGCTTCTGAACTTCATAACTTCGAAAGGAACATTAGACAAACCAATCCTTGTTTGCTTATAAAGAACTGGCGCACCTCCAAAAGAACTTAGCCAAATTACAATAGCCGTTAAAATAATAACTGGACTCGCTAATACAAGAATAATTAAACTTGCAAAAATATCAAATAACCTTTTACCATTTCCTGGTGAAACAGCTTTGGTAAACCCTGATGAAAATATCATTACACTAGGATGTAAAACTTCTAGTTCGATATGTCCTGTCACTCTTTCAAGAAAATGAACAATATCTCTAATTTGTATACCTGACATTTTACACTCAAGCAACCCACTAACTGGAAAACCCTGTCGCCTGTCGTCCATAGCAAGAACAATCTCATCTATTTTATTATCCAGCACTAAATCAACAAGAGTAGTTTCTATACTCAGAATATCTTCTTCGGGGATATCCACATGTGAATCATTGCCTTTTACATAACCAACTATATTGTGGCCTCGATCCCTGAAATCACTATCCATATCTCGAAGTATCTTTGCTCTTGAACCCACGCCTAAAACAAGAATTCGACGTTTAAAAAGTCTATGTCTTGTTAATTTAAAAAAAATTATACGGATAATCAAAATCCATACGAAAGCGACAATCATTGATATTGCCAATACACCTCGGCCAAAAAACAATCCCGGAAAAACATAAAAGAGAAATGTACTTCCTAAAAAACCCACACCAAAACTTAATATCAAACGAATTAGCAACCCTGGATAATCATCAACAACATTCCTGGTATGCAAACCCATCGCGGTCATAGAAAACCACATAGCAAGAGCAAACAGTAATGCCTTGGGGAAATACGGTGCTAATCGAGCTTTATCATATTCACCATCAAAAAACCTGATTTCAATACCCAGGTAGACAGAAAATATTAAAACCAGAAATTCGACTAGAATTAGCCAGACAATAGAGGTAGGTATGTAATGATGAAAAAGCCTTAACATCATAATCTTAAGAAAAATTCCTTCTACTACATTTAAATATTTTGGATATATTCTAAACCCTAATGACAGGTTATAT
>JAOUQA010000439.1 GCA_029879605.1 Gammaproteobacteria bacterium | reverse complement strand
CGAGCCGGCATGATTTGTTATGTCCTGTCCATTAGGTCTAACACCGCGATCGCCTACGGCAAAATAAACATGTCCTTTATTATCAAAGGCGATACGACTGCCGAAATGTCGACCTGTGTCACTGGTAGACTTTGTTACCAGCAAGTCCTGCCAGGTTTTAAACCGATGCTCATCCAGTCTTGAACGAGCCAGTACCGTAGCACCCTCATTATTTACACTTTTTACATAGGTAAAATAAATCCAGCCACTGGCTTTATAATCTGGAGGAATTGCAACATCTAACATACCACCCTGCCCTTCCGCCATTACTACAGGACTATTGTTAATTTCTTTTATATTGCCAGTTTTTATATCGAGAAGTTTAACAGCGCCTTTGCGCTCTGTTATTAACAGCTTATCAGCTGATAAAAATGCCATACCCCATGGTACACCTGGAACTTCTGCTACTTTTTGAACATGAATAGTCATGCTCTCATTTTGAAAATAAAAATCTGACTCTATTGCTTTTAGATTAACTGAATAGATAGTTGAAATTGCTGCAAAAGGAAACAGAAGTTTTTTCATCTGCAACTTACCGGGTTTTTTATATTTATCAATAATTGCTATATAGCACAACCAACGGCCAGCAATAAACAAACGGCTGTGTGAGTAACCAGGGTCATTGGAATTGCTGGCATTAAATTTCCATCAATTGAAGACTTTGCTGCTTTCACAGCAGGAATAACTGCCAGCAGACTAATATAGCTACCTGCTGGCAGTGGCGATATGATTAAAAGCACAAATCCAAGAATAAACCACGCCGCAAGACCATAAGTTGCAAACTTAACACCAATCCTTACTGGTAGTGTCTTCTTACCTGCTTTTTTATCAGCTTCAATATCAGGTATAGAGTTAATCCAGAGAATGGCGGATACATAACAGCCAATAATAGCGCCTAACCAGATGGCCTCATTAACAATATTATCCTGCTGAATAAATACTGTTCCAACAACAGGCAAAACACCAAAACAGATCGCGATTACAATATCACCCAGACCACGACAGGCGAGACATGGAGGTGCTGAATAAAAGATTGCCAGTAAACCACCGGCCAGTCCAATTATCAAAATAAATGGCCCTGTAATAACTGTCATGGCAACACCAAGGACAGCACCCATCATCATCAGGCTAAAACCAAAACGAAACGTCTGCTCTTCTGTTAACACACCATTTTGTATAAATCGGCTACCACCAGAGAAGGGAAAAATACGATCGGTATTTACACTATCTGTTCCATTACGTGAATCAAAATAATCATTCAGCACATTAGCGCCTGAATGTATTAAAACAATATTAATCAATGTCAGCAATGCCAGGAAAACATTTACTGACCCATACATGCCCCATGCCAAACCCAGTCCAGCCAGCACAGGCAATACAGACGCAGTTAAAAAAGGCGGCCGTGTTGCAGCAAAATAGGTAGCAATTTTATTTGCTGTCGTCTGTCCATGAAAAACTTCTACACTTGGTTCGCTCATGTTTTTTCCATTTATGGCAGATCTGACTGTTTAAACACTTTATAACCAACAGCAGCACAAAGCGTTCCAATAATAACTGGATAGATTAATGCAAATGTCAGGAATCCATTAGCACCAAACTGATCCAGGATGACAAATGCTGATGGCCCTAGTAAAACCAGTTGCGCATCAAATAACAACATCGCTGCTGTTCTGAATACCTGCAATGGATTGGCCAGCGACATGGCCACGGCTGCTTCCATGCTTATACCTTCCTGTACTAACAGGCCAAGCACAATCAAATCAAGAAACAGGATCAGTAACAACCAGATAACAAAAGCAGCACCTGTTGCCACATCAGCTGAACGTGCAAGACTTGAAATCAGCATGCCTATGCCCAGAAAACACCATGATAGAACTATCAGCAGCCCAGTGTAATATATCAGTATTGACCAGGGCACTTCAGCACCCTTGATGACTCCTGCTATGACAGCAATCAACATAGCAATAAATACCGGCAGGAAAATTATTGTAAAGCGACCAAGCATCTTGCCCCAGTACCATGCAGACAGAGATACTGGCAGGGATAGCATATATTCAAAAATACCTGCCTCCCTGTCCCCAGCTACGGAACGAACCGTCGTAATAAGTACAAAGATTGGCAGTATTGCCATTGTCAGTTGAATATAAGTAATCAATAAACGTGACAGGCCGGTAAATCCCATGATGCGTGACTCAGTCAGCCCGAAGGCAAACAGCAATACGACAATACTGCCAAATATGCCGGCATAAACCATAAACCAGCGTGCACGCAGAGACTCGACTATATCCGCCTGGGCGGTTAACCAGAGATGTTTCATGCTATGCATCTTGCCAGAAGATGCTGCAATAGCAACTTTATTCATCTCATTAATGATGGTCGTGCTGGTGTTCATGCGACTGTTCCTTTAGGTCGGCACCCGACTGATT
>JAOUQA010000438.1 GCA_029879605.1 Gammaproteobacteria bacterium | reverse complement strand
TTTTTCTGCGAGGACGCCTACAGGGATGTAGGCGGTAGAGCCGCGTCTGGAACAAGCGGCCGAGAGTTTGATTTAAAAGATAATCTGTGTGCTTCGCACTGTCTATTTGCGTGTCGCCTACACACGCAAGTACGGTTCGGTTTCTTTTGCACGAGCAAAAGACAAAATCGCAGGGAGCGATTTTGAACAGCTTGGCTGGCCCGTAGGGTGAATGCCATGGATGGCATTCATAAATGAACGCGCCCAGGAAGGGCGCAATAAAAAGCCAGATTAGATAAGAATGCTAATTAAGAGTTAATATGATTCTAGTGCTAAAAAATTGACATAAATATCAATCAAGACTTCAATTTCTAATAAATTGATCTATAAATCAATTAATAATATTGACTTAAATATCAACTAAAACTAAAGTTAACATACCTATTGATATAAAGGTCAATTCCATGAGTGCTACAGGCGATTTACTGGTCCAGATTATTGATCTGGCCAAACGCAAGGGGCTGAAACAGAAGGATCTGGCGGAGCGGGCTGGCCTGTCTCCGGAGTCGATATCCCGTGCCAAGAAAACCGGGGATATGCACCTGTCATCCCTGGTGGAGCTGGCCCGGGTGGTGGGGCTGAAGTTGTGCCTGTCTCCCGAGGCGCCGGTGCTGGATCGTATTAACCAGGGTTCATTGTTTAAATGAGTCGTGACCGGCGTGCGGTGGTCTGGACCCGGCTGGCGACACAGCCGATGAAGATGGGTGATCTCTATATCACCGATCATGACTGCCGTTTTAGCTATGACCTGGATTACCTGCATACGGGTCTGCCCGGGCTAGGGCTGATTTATGCGCCGGGGATTGTGCAGGAAAATACCATTGTTCGACCTCGCAGTGAATTTTTTGAATTCCTGCCGCCAATCCAGGCGCTGATTCCTCCGCAAGGTGAAAAGAATTTTCAGCGCCAGCTGATTCTTAATTACTTGTCTAAACAGGCCGTTCAGCCGCCGTTGGCGGATGTGGACTGGGAAATTCTCAAGGTGGCCGGCCATGGCGGGATTGGCCACCTGGATGTATTTGAATCCGATGACCGGGCGCTGGAATGGTATGGCCAGCCGGCAAAAAACGAGTTGTTTGAGGTCAGTGATGAGCTGGGGTTTTCGCTGAAAGAATTTCTCACCTGGTTTGATCATGATGCGGAAGGGCTGATTAATATTATCGGGCCGACGCCCAGTGTTGGTGGTGCGATTCCCAAGTTGCTGTTGTCCATAGCAGAAACCGGCTGGGATAACCGTATTGGTCTGCCGACTCGCCTGGGTGCACGGGGTGTTACCGACGTGGTGCTGAAGTTTGAACAGTCGACGGCCTACCCGGGTATTAACCAGCTGGAAGCCCTGACCCTGGATATTCACCGTGAAGCTGGTTTCGAGGTGCCCCGTTACTGGCAGGCCGAGATCAATGGTATCCCGGTGCTGGCCGTCGAACGTTTTGATCGGGATAAATACCACGTGCCGGTGTTTACCGAAAGCCTGTATTCCGTGCTGGCCTCCGGTGATGCGGATATTACCCATAATTACAGTTACAGTTATGATGCCATCGGCCGGGCCATCGATGTTAGCCCGATAGATATTGTCAGTGATCGCCAGGCTGGAAAATTGTACCTGTTTAAGCGCTTTATACTGGCATTGCTCACGGGCAACGGTGACTTGCACATGGAAAACCTGTCGTTAATGTGGCGTGATGGCCAGCAGTTGTTTACCCCGGTGTATGACCCGACACCCATGCGTGCCTATTCCATTCACAATATGCTTACGGTGATGCCGTTTGGGAATTACGGTGAGTTAATTGCCGGCCGGGATGTGCCCGTGGGTTTGCTGGATGGGATAAAACGTTTTGCCGCCAGTCTGAAAATGTCACCGGCACAGACGGGTGCCCTGCTGAGTGAATTAATGGCATTAACTGAAAATTATACCAGCCGTATTGCACTGCTTGATCGATTGCCGCAACAGAACCGGGATAATCTCATTTCCATTGTCGAGAAATTGCGTAGCCGTTTAAGTGAGCTGAGTGATTAATCGCCAGGGTTCGCCTATTGCCGGGCTGATCTGTATAATGGCGCCTCGCTAAAATTTAAATACGAGTAGTTAACATGCCCTTGATTCGCCCCTTTGCCGGTTTACGCCCTGTTCCTGAACGCGCAGAAGATGTGGTTGCGCCACCTTACGATGTATTAAACAGCGCCGAGGCCCGTGAGCGAGCGGAAGGTAAGCCCTATAGTTTTCTGCATATTTCCAAGGCAGAAATCGATTTGCCGGAAGATACCGATCCCTATGATCCCGCCGTCTATGCCAGGGCGGCAGAGAATCTTCAGAAGCTGAAAGATGAAGGCATCCTGATGCGTGAAGACCAGCCACGTTATTATGTTTATCGCCTGACTATGGGTGATCATGTGCAGACCGGGTTAGTCGCAGCGGCCTCGGTGAAA
>JAOUQA010000437.1 GCA_029879605.1 Gammaproteobacteria bacterium | reverse complement strand
CAGCAGCAATTGCCGGATTTAAGCCAGATCAATATTTTCATTCCGAACAGCATTGCAGCAGACCAGTTAAAACAGCAACTTGGTAAACAGCTAAATAATACCGCGTTTATCTCTCCCTACATTGGCAGCCTGAACAACTGGATCAACAATCATATTCCCCTGCCAGATAAAACCCTGCAGGTAATCAGTCAACAAAGTCGACAGTTATTATTTCTGCATGCTATACGACAACATCCGAAACTGTTTAAAGCCGAAAACCACTGGCAGGTCACTGACGCCCTGTTAAAACTGTTCGATGAACTGACGGCAAATAATATTTTTGATCCCTCTATCACGGAAGACCAGTTAAATAATATACTTCTTGATGCCTATGGCTGCCCCAGTATCCGGGTACAGAATCTTAAAATCGAAGCAACCATTATTCATACTTTATGGAAAGCCTGGCATGAACAGATGCAGGGCATGAATATCCTGGATGAACCAACTGCCTATGCAACAAAACTACAGTCGACCGTTTCGTTAAATGCCGACACGCAATTTTATATCGCAGGCTTTGAACAACTGAGCCATAGTGAAAAAAACTGGTGCATGAATAATAGCTCGACTTTGAACTTTGAATATATTTCAGAAAACGCGCCGCCTGGCATTGAAAACCAGTTCCTGCCTGAATCAAATAACCTCGATAGCTCATCATCAAATATTGATATCCTGTTTGATAACAGCCTGTCATTAAAACAGCGCTGCGACAGCATAACGAATATTAAAGAATTATCAGCAAAAATAGATATCTACTCGGCCAACAGTTATGAACAGGAAGCTCAGGCCATCGAATTACAGACCCGTTTATGGTTACTGGAAAACAAACAATCCATTGCCATTATCAGTGAAGACCGAAAAATAGCCCGGCGTGTACGGGCTTTACTGGATAGAGCCGGAATTATAATCCAGGACACTGCCGGCTGGGCATTATCAACCACCAGTGCATCAACAGTTATCGAACGCTGGCTGGAGTGTATCGAAGAAGACTTTCCGCACCAGTCCTTACTCGATTTAATCAAATCGCCATTCTTCGCGGCCAGTGAAAATCGAGCACAACACCTTGAGCAGGTCTATCATTTTGAACATGATATCGTGATCCATGAAAATATTGCCCGGGACCTGCAACGTTTCCAGATAGCACTGGTTAACAGGAAACATAAACTGGGGAACTGGCCAGATACACGCTTCAACGCTATCTCAGATCTGCTACAGAGCATTAAAGATGCCTCATCCGAACTTAAACAATTACATTCTTCAAACAAAATATTTCAACCGGAAATCTTTCTCCGTGCCTTAGTAACCAGTCTTGATAAACTCAACATCATATCCTCCCTGGGAAATGATCGCGCGGGAAAAAGCATCCTGTCTGAAATTGAAAAAATGATAGCCAGTATCGAGATTGAAGATTTAAAAATCAGCTGGCCGGATTTCAGAACCTGGCTTGCCAGCTCGCTGGAAAATCAGCAACTCAAACTTAATACTGATGATTCTGCAGTCAAGCTTATGAATTTTAAACAGGCACAATACTGCTCTTTCGATGCGATTATCATTGCCGGTGCTAACAGGGAAAAATTACCAGGCAAGGCCGAACAAACTGCTTTTTTCAACCAGACAGTCAAAGCAACACTGGGCCTGGCACACTGGAAGCAGAAAAAAAATTATACACATTACCAGTTCAAGTGCCTGCTAAAATCAGCCAGCGATATTTTTATCAGCTACTGCAATGAACATAATGGCGAATGGCTCGCGGCTTCACCCTGGGTAACCAGCATTGAAGACGTTTTTAAAATTGCTGATATAAACACCAGCCATAACACTAAAATTAACGATTTAATAAAACAGGACAGCACAATTACAAATACGTTGTTCAGGGAAAATACCCATATCACCGAACAGCCTCTTACACCTGTCCCCGATCAGCTCAGGCCGGGACATTACTCACCCAACTCATTACAGAAAATTATTAACTGTCCGTACCAGTTTTTTACCACGGTTGCACTATCACTGAAAGCGCCTGAACACATTAGCGAGGAACTCAGAAAATCCGAGTACGGTGAAAAGGTTCATGCCATTCTTCACACCTTTCACCAGTCACATAAATCAATTAATGCAAGTAATAAAAATCAGGCAATTGATGAACTGACACAACTGTCAGGAAAAATATTCAGGCAAAACATAGAAGATAATATACAGCATCGGAGCTGGTTTGAGCGCTGGTCTAAAACAATTCCCTTTTATATTGACTGGCAAATCAAATGGCAAAAAGACTGGTCTATACACCAGCTAGAAAGTGATCACAGTATTGATATTTATGAACAGCTACAGCTGCAAGGCAGAACCGACCGTGTAGATCGCAGTAATGACAAGCTGGCAATTATTGATTACAAAACCGGAACAGCGCCTGGCAAAGGAAAAATAATCAATGGTGAAGAT
>JAOUQA010000435.1 GCA_029879605.1 Gammaproteobacteria bacterium | reverse complement strand
ACCTGTTGCCCAGGTGCATTTTCATAACGATCCACTGCAATCACCTCAACACCCAGGCGTTGCAGTGCGATGATCACTTCCTTACCCAGCTCGCCACTACCCAGTAGCATTACCCTGGTAGCAGAATCTGATAAAGGTGTACCAATTTTCATAATGATGTCTCAAAAAACCTGTGCGCATAACAGGGCTACAGGCATAACAGTATCATCAAGGTTTAGAAAAAAACCATGACCTCTGTCATCTCTGCAGCTCTTGATCTGTCTAAGCACCAAAAATTGTTTTAAGAATATAGAAGAAGAAAATTGCCAGTAATCCACCTGCCGGCAGCGTAATAATCCAGGACATAAAGATATTACCAATCACCGACAGATTGAGTGCTGCCAGGCCACGTGCCAGCCCCACACCTAGTACAGCACCTACCAGGGTGTGAGTCGTTGAAATTGGCAAGCCTGTACCCGATGCCAGCACGACCGTAGTAGCTGCCGCCAGCTCGGCCGCAAAACCACGGCTGGGCGTAAGCTCGGTAATCTTTTTACCCACAGTTGCAATGACTCGGCGACCGTACATGACAAGACCAAGTACTATACCTATACCCCCAAGGCCCAGCACCCAGA
This sequence comes from Gammaproteobacteria bacterium, assembly GCA_029879605.1. Taxonomy (GTDB): domain Bacteria; phylum Pseudomonadota; class Gammaproteobacteria; order SZUA-229; family SZUA-229; genus JAPHQX01. The sequence continues at coordinate 1,859 of JAOUQA010000435.1, read as the reverse complement.
GCGAAAGTGCCGCCTTGGCACCTATCACACCTTCATTCTGCACCACGCTCACAACAGCTGCGACAGGGCCAATCGCATTAGCCACATCATTCGAACCATGTGCAAAGGCCATGGCACAGGCCGTCGTGATCATAAGAATACCGAAGACTTTCTCAACATTGGCATAGTGAAAATCCCGGTCTGCATTTGGATCAACCTTGATACGACTGATGGCTATTTTGCCAAGACTGGCAATGACCAGGCCAATAACGATGGCGATCACATAACTTTGTGTTGTTGTGGTCTCCATCCCAACATGCTTCAGACCCTTGAACATGGTCACCAGTGCCAGCATAAACCCGGTAAAGAACATATACACTGGCACATAACGCCGTGCCTGAACCAGTGGGTCTGGTTTATCCAGAATCAGGTACTGAACACTTTTAAATAATAAAAATGAAAGCACACCGGCCATCACGGGAGAAACCACCCAGCTCATTACAATCGAGCCCACCTTGCCCCAGTGAACCGCTTCCACACCAATACCTACCATCGCAAAACCGACAATGGCACCGACAATAGAGTGGGTTGTAGAAACCGGCCAACCTCGCCAGGATGCAAATAATAACCAGAACCCGGCAGCCAGGAGTGCTGCCAGCATGCCAAAAACCAGCAACTCCGGCGTACCTGAAAGCATATCGGCATCCACAATGCCTTTACGTATGGTTTTGGTCACCTGCCCGCCGGCCAGAACAGCACCTGCAAACTCAAACACTGCGGCCACTAAAATAGCCTGTTTGATAGTTAAGGCTTTTGAACCCACTGAAGTTGCCATGGCATTAGCTACATCGTTTGCACCAATGCCCCAGGCCATGAACAAACCAAAAATGGCAGCCAGAATAAGAAAAACTGTGCCGTAATCAGATATGATTTCCATCTGGAATTACCTCGCGAGCAACAGCTGTAAACGACTACCCACCTGCTGGGCACGGTCAGCAACATCCCCGGTACGTTCGATCACCTTGTAGAGGAACATGGCATCGATAGGGGGCAAATCCTTTTCAATAGCGAATACGACATGACGTATTTTCATCTGCAATTTATCAGTATCACTTTCAATCTTATCCAGCTCCTGGATCATTGACTGTACCAGTTCAACTTCGTGGCCACGAAAACCGGTTTCGACCAGTTCATCCAGTTCGTTAATAGCCGTCTGGGCCTGTACACAGGCATCAACACAACGCTGTACGAAGGGCAGGTAATCGTCTGCAATTACGGGAGGCAAAACCATTTTACGACCCAGGATAATGCCAGCCACATCTTTTGATGCATTGGCGATCTTGTCCTGCATGGTAAGCACTTCCAGTAAATCACGACGCGAGACGGGCATAAACATGCCCTTGGGCAGGTGCAGACGAATCTGTTTTTTCAGCTTATCCGCTTCTTTTTCAAGGTGCGAAATCTTATCCTGAACGGAGGCAGCTTTTTCCCAGTCCTGGGCAACAACTGCCTGAAAGAAAATATTTAATTCAGATACACAGGCAACAACCTGGGCCATGTGTTTCTGCATGGGTTTTACAGGTGAAGTTCCAAAAATACCTGATAAATAATCTCCAATAACCATTGGATATCCTCATTTAAGTTTAAATTGATTCATATCGCGTACGGCACCACGCGCCGCACTGGTTGTCAGCGCTGCATAAGCCTGCAAGGCCCGGCTGACAACACGTTGTCTATTCTGTGGTTGCCAGGCTTTTTCGCCCCTGGCTTCCATATTGCTGCGTCGCTGATCAAGTTCAGCCACGTTAATTTTTAATTGAATACTTCGATTGGGAATATCAATTTCTATCAGATCCCCTTCTTCGACCAGTCCAATCGCA
>JAOUQA010000436.1 GCA_029879605.1 Gammaproteobacteria bacterium | reverse complement strand
TTACAAATGCTGCTGATACCCTGATTGTCATCAGTTCAGATTTAAGCCATTACCATACCTACCACGATGCCCAACTGCAGGATCAAAACACTGCACAGGCAATTGAAAATCTGCTACCTGAACATATTAACTATGAGGATGCATGTGGTCGTAACCCGGTAAACGGCTTACTCACCCTTGCTAAAAAGAAGGACTGGAAATGTCATTCAATCGATTTACGCAACTCGGGAGATACAGCAGGCGATAAACAGCGGGTTGTAGGATATGGCGCCTTTATTTTAACAGACAATGATCAATAGACAGCAACAACAGGAATTATTAACACTATGTCATGAGGTGATTCATCATGGCTTATTAACAAGTAATAAGTTTGAACTTAATCCAGGAAATTATTCTCAGGAACTGCAACAACCTGCCGCGACTTTTGTAACATTGAATATGAATGAGCAATTACGGGGTTGTATAGGCTCACTTCAGGCCTATCGTTCCTGTGTTGAAGATGTCGCTGAAAATGCCTGTGCCGCGGCATTCCGTGATCCCCGTTTTCCTCCACTTTCATTGCCTGAGTTTGAAAAACTTAACTATCACGTTTCAATTTTACAACCCAGCACTGAATTATCAGTCGAATCAGAAGAAGAACTTATTGAAACACTACGACCAGGAATAGATGGATTAATCATCGAGGATTCGGTACACCGCGCGACATTTCTTCCCGTGGTATGGCAAAGTTTACCTGATGCCCGATCTTTTGTTACCCACTTAAAACAAAAAGCCGGGTTACCGGTAAACTACTGGTCAGAAACGCTCAGGTTTAAACGTTATGAAGTTCAGGAATTCAATTGATTTAACGGCAAACACCCACAGAATCTTCCCTGCACTTACGACCATCATTCCATATAGTATGTCCCAGCTTCACTCCTGAGAAATCAGTTGTAGTCAGTTTGGCGCCAGATAAGTTGGCATAACTTAAATCAGCACCTGATAATTGTGTATAGGACAAGTCCGCACTTTGTAAATTTGCCCCTTTTAAATTTGCCCCTGCCAGACTGGCATTTTTCAACACTGCAAGTTGCAGGTTGGCATAGATTAAATTTGCTTTTGATAAATCTGCATTTGCCAGGTTCGCATTATTAAGCTGCACACTATTCATGTTTGCAGAAGATAATTGTGCACCAGGTAAATTTTTACCGATCATGGAGCAATGACTCCAGTTAACACCGGGGTATGCCGGTGCACCACATGAAGCTTCTTCATTTGTTGATTTTGGAGAATATTCAAATGCTAGCCAAATTAATCCTAAAATCAGGGTAATGACGACAATAAATTGTATCAGCATGACTACTGGGTTTGTCGGCTTGTTTTGTGCAGCCGCCATCTGATGCAAGCGTTTCATTTCCTTGGTTTCATATGAAGATTCAGACTGCCTGCGCTCATCACCGTCTAATGCATCTATTCCCCGGCGCTCATCCGCCCAACGTCGGGCTGCTGCAACTTTATTTCGAAAATCAGGATCAGACTGGTCACCTTTAAAGACATCGGGAATTAACTCAGGAACCTGGCGAATCGACAACCACTCTTCCTTGTCATGGCTAACCTCATGCTTCAGGGTATAACGACCCAGCAAAATCTCCTGTGAAATCTGGCCAGCAGGAAAAGGGCCTTTAATGACATCACCGGGTAACCGTATATACCATGCCTTACTCATAGAGCTTTATTCCTTCAACATTTAGACTGATTCGGTATAGAAAATGCAACTATGACCGATATATAGATTATGCACAAAAAGAGTTAAAAACAACTCCCTATTTTCACCCAAGAAACAAGCTACAATACTAGGCACATGGAAATAAAACCACCATCATTAACCCCGACCCAGATCAACCAGCTTACGAGAGTGGTTGCTGCACAAGGAAGTAATGATGGCGCAAGTACAATACCACCTGCCTGGCAAGTCGGTCGATTGGTGCAGGCCCTGGTAATGAAAATCACGGGCAACATGCTTTACCTGGACATCCAGGGGACAAAGGTTCATGCTCCCAAACCTCAAAACCTCGCTATCAGTACGGGACAATCTTTACTACTTAATATCACTTCGCGTACGCCATCGGTTCAGTTCAACATTATTAGTGCACAACCGACTGTTAAAGAAATATCACAGCAGGTAAACCAGCCTGTGTTACCCCAGGTTAAACAAAGCACACTGGAAAGTTTCTTTAAGGATATCTCTTTTATTGCTAACAGACCTGCTTTACGACCAGTTCCCCTGCCACCCGTGGTAAACCAGGAGATTCGTCAGTTATATAAACTACTCCCCGCACCTCACCAGTTAAAAACACCTGCACAAGTTAAATCATTTATACAAAACAGCGGGATATTCCTGGAAAATAAACTTGCATCAGCGATCCTGGCACCAATTTCTACGAAGAACAGTTCTTCAACAAAACCCCAGGTCAATAATGACTTGCGTGGACAG
>JAOUQA010000434.1 GCA_029879605.1 Gammaproteobacteria bacterium | reverse complement strand
ATTTTCGATCAGATCTCTTATCGGAGAGGTGCCGATTACTGCAACGATCAACAACAATGTTGGCAAAATAATTTTGAGCCTATTTCTCAATTCACCGTACCTAATCATTATATAAGTCAGGATTAACAGACATACTGGCAGCGCAAGCCACGCACCTCTCGATTGTGACAAAATCGATGCATAAAAAGCACAGATTATGGAAATGATAATCATGGCCTTCATTATTGCTCCAGTTTTACCTGTCAGCAGTATGGCAGACAAAAAAACCACACTGAGCATGGCTGCATCACCAAATGTAATCCAGTGATAGTATCCGGAGGCAGGTATTTCTGGCCACTCAGCAATACTTATCAATGCTACTGCCAGATTGAAGGGGCCAGAAAAAATAGCTCCTGCAACCAGATATTTAAGCAACTGCATATTGTTTCGAGTCATAAGCAGGTAAATCGGCACAACAAACAAAAAGCGCACATATCTTCCCATATGCTTTACAAATTCATACTCATCACTCGAATTAAAGTAACTAATTAATCCTGTAAAAGCATACATACTCAAACCAGCCAGCAGAAGCTTCTCATTTCGACTGAGTGCATACCACAACTCTGACCACTGCTTTACATAAAAGAGACTAACAATAAATAATATAGCCATTGAACTGCTGGCAACAGAAGCCATCGAGCCACCCGAGGCTGCTGTTGCAAATAGACATATTCCAACTAGTACCTCTATTGGCCTTGATGAAATTTCTAAAAGCAAACGACGACCGAGATCGAACAAGATAAATACCTACTTTAGTAAATCTGCCTATTCTAATCAAAACATCAAAACGACATCTATTCTTTTATCAGTAAGTAGAATTGGAAATATTCAAATAGTATTAGATAAAGTTAGCCTAATAGGCATTCTTATGGATTAGGCCTCGAAATACCGTCATGATAATGATTTTCATATCTAACCATAACGACCAATTTTCGATGTAGTACAGATCATGCTCTATACGAGTATGTAAACAGGTGTTTCCACGCCAGCCATGAACCTGAGCCCAGCCAGTTACACCTGCCTTGACCAGATGTTTTTTCATGTAATGTGGAATTTCATTTTTATACTGCTCAACAAACAATGGGCGCTCTGGACGTGGCCCAATCAGAGACATTTCGCCACGCAGTACATTAAATAATTGCGGCAATTCATCCAGGCTGGTTTTACGCAAAAAGCTCCCAAATGGAGTCGCTCGATTATCCTGTTTGCTCGCCCACACAGGCCCGGTCATTTTCTCAGCTTCAACCGGCATGGTACGAAATTTAAACATGGTAAATTCTTTACCGTTCCAGCCCACACGTTTTTGCCTATATAAAACGGGCCCTTCAGAACTGAGTTTTACCCCAATAGCCAATACCATCATTAGTGGGCTTGCCAATATCAGCAATATCAGGCTGAGCACATAATCCTCAATAGTCTTCACTAAACGGTTAACGCCAAAAATAGCTGAATACGAAATATTTACTACCGGCACCCCTGCCATCTCCGATAAAGAATGGTGCATCAGTTGATACTCAAAAATATCCGGCACATATCTAATCTCGACTGGCGCACCATCAAGTACCGAAATAACCTCACGTATGGCTTTTTCTTCTGTATGGGGAAGGGCAATCCATACCTGATCTATGTCATTCTCATCAACAAATTTTCGAAGTTCATCACAATCCCCTATGAGTCTTTTACTTTTGAACTGTTCGGGTAGTAGGCTGTTGTCACGACCAAAAAACGCCTGGATTTCCAAACCAAACCAGGTAGTCCTCGCTAATCTATCAGCGACTACCACAGCCTGCTCACCGGTCCCGATAATAATGATATGCCTATGATTAAACCCGTTAGATCTCATCCATCTCAATACCAGGCGCAGCACAATCCTGGAGGCAATGAAGCAAATCCATGTACTTAAAAACCATATCCCCATCCATGAACGGGAGTAATCAGCACCGGACTTAGTCATGAAAGCGATAACAGCCAGAAACAAAGCAACCATACCCCATGCCATGGTTAAATTTTTTATTTCCGTAAGTGTAGAGACACCCCTCCAAACCCGGTATATCGCAAATAGAGGAAACAGTAGCATCGCGAGAATGCCAGCTAAAACAATCACATAGAAATAATGCTGAGGAAGAGTTTCCACTCCACGTTGTAAAAAATGGCTATGGGCAGATGAGAGATAATATGAAATATTCCCTAAGATCAATATATAGGAACAATCCAGTACTCTCAGCAATAGATTTAATAAGTTTGCATGTCCCTTGAGCAGACCATGTCTCAACATAACAAAAACTCTAAATGATTCGCATCTGGCGGATTATAAAGGAATTTACAGATAGCGGCCAAATTTAGCCCCCAAAAATCAGACGCGAGGTGTATTTTTACTGAAATATGACGAATTCATACTAAATAAAGGTTTAATACTGGCTGGCAAATGAGGCTCTAGCAGG
>JAOUQA010000433.1 GCA_029879605.1 Gammaproteobacteria bacterium | reverse complement strand
CGCAATCTAAAAACACGTGCCACAGTACAGTGGAATCCTGAAACCAGAGAAGCCGACAAACAGAATATACAGTTACAATATAAAAACGATAACCAGCTTATATTTAATATGGCTTACCGTTATCGCTATGATCCTGTCAATATAAATAACAATTTAGAACAGTCAGATGTTTCATTTAACTGGCCAATCAATAATCAATATTCAGTTTTTTCACGCTGGAATCGCTCATTAATCGAAAAAAGAGATATTGAAACTCTGTTTGGCATAGAATATGACTCATGTTGCTGGTCAGTAAGATTACTGGGGCAACGCTATTTAACGACTATAGACAATATAACATCACATGATTCATCTATTATGCTGCAGCTAATTCTGAAAGGACTTGGCAGTGTAAGCGATAAACAGGCAACGAATATTATTAAAAACAGCATACCAGGTTATCAATCGGATTATTAACATGAAATTTATTCCATTACTTTTTTTATTACTCAGCATTTCACCCAACAGCTACGCACTCGAACAACTGGATAAGGTTCTTGTGGTTGTTAATGACAATGTAATCACTGAGTCAGAGTTCATACAAAAAGTTAAGGACTTTAAAGCCCAGTTAAAATCCAGCAATAAACGCATACCTGACGGAGACTCTCTTGATAAACAGATTTTAGAGCGACTCATTCTAGATGAAATCCAGATGCAGCTTGCAACTACCCAGGGCATAGTTATTGATGACATTATGCTTAATCGAATGCTGGAAGACCTTGCACGTAGCAATAAACTAACCATGTCTGAATTAAGACAGTCAGTTATTAAGCAGGGATTAGACTTTACACACTTCCGTGAACAGACTCGCCGAGACTTTACTATTCAGCAATTACAGAAACGTATGGTTTTAGACAAAATTAATATTTCCGATCTGGAAGTTGAACAATTCCTCGAACAACAAAAACAGGCAGGGGCTATTGCCCAGGACAAGTATCGAATTGGTCATATTCTAATTGCAACGCCTGAAGCCGCAACACCAGAGAACATTCAACAGGCCAGCGATAATGCGATGAAAATATACCAGGAAATTAAATCAGGCAAATCATTCAATGATGTGGCTATACGTGCTTCAGAAGGACAACAGGCTCTCAAGGGCGGCGATCTTGGCTGGCGTTCAGCAGCAGAATTACCTGCATTATTTATCAATACCGTTAAAACGATGAAAAAAAATGACATCAGCACGCCATTACGCAGTGCAGGTGGCTTTCATATTCTTAAACTTATCGACAAACAGAGCCAGCAACATATCATTACTCAAACTCATGCACGGCATATTTTAATTCGTCCTGATGAAATCACCAGTGATGAGCAGGTCAGACTTAAAATGCAATCTATTAGAAAACGACTAGCTAAAGGTGAAGACTTTGCCAAACTAGCCAAAGAATACTCACAGGATCCCGGCTCAAAAAATAATGGCGGTGACCTGGGCTGGGCAACTGAAGGACAATTTGTCCCACGCTTCGAAGAAGTAATGAACAGCCTGAAATCAAAACAGATTTCTGAACCTTTTCGCAGCAAGTTTGGCTGGCATATTATCCAGGTGCTTGATAGACGCCAGCAGGATGCTGCCTCGCAACTACTCGAATCACGTGCCAGAGAGATTCTACATAAACAAAAAGCCGATGAAGAACTGCAACTATGGTTAAGGCGCATCAGGGATGAATCCTACGTGGAATACCCGAACGACAGGTAACACCATGCATCCTGTCATCGCACTAACACCGGGAGAACCAGCTGGCATTGGGCCTGATATCACATTGGCTATTGCTCAACAAAACCTGCCTGCTGGCCTGGTCTGTTATGCAGACCCCGACCTGTTACAGGAACGATGCAACTTGCTTGGCTACCAGCTTGAAATTATTCCTGTTAGCGACCTGTCACAGCTACAACCTCACCAGGCAGGTCAACTTCACGTCTACCCGGTTGCATTAAAACAGTCTGTACAGCCAGGCAAACTCAATAAAGCGAATGCCGCCTATGTACTTGACACACTATCTACAGCCGTTGCTCATATAAAAAATAAATCTGTCCATGCACTTGTGACAGGCCCTGTTCACAAGGGCATCATTAATGAGTCGGGCATACAGTTTTCCGGACATACTGAATTTCTTGCCGAATTAACCCAGGGTGATCCAGTTATGATGCTCTGCACGGAAACGCTCAGGGTAGCACTGGCAACCACCCACTTACCCCTTAACCAGGTAAGCCCGGCAATTACTCAGCAATCACTTGAAAAAGTAATTACTATTTTACATACAGACCTGGTCAATAAATTTGGCATTAACCATCCTCGCATTCTTGTCTGCGGCCTGAATCCACATGCAGGAGAAGATGGCCACCTTGGCACTGAAGAACTTACTGTCATTCAACCTGTACTGAACAAATTACGAAAAAAGAATTTACGGCTCACTGGGCCACTACCTGCTGATACATTATTTACTCCA
>JAOUQA010000432.1 GCA_029879605.1 Gammaproteobacteria bacterium | reverse complement strand
TCGCTGCCTGATTCAGAAATTGAAATGGTATTAGTGACAGGACAGAAAACGGATGTTAGTCATTTCGATGGTTATGTTCATTTGATTCGTACTTCTCTGCTTGATCGAGGTAGTGTCCCAAGACTCGTTAGAAAGGCCTTTCAAAAGCTTCTTAAGCGCGACATCTTGCTTTACTTGTTTTTGCGGAAAAATAATATTAGCTTTCTCTCTCATTCAGGATATCTCTGGCGTGGTAGTGAAATTCCATCAATGCCATGGATTCCTGATTTTCAGCCCTTCCATATGCCATATTTATACGATGCAGAAAGGCTTAGAAGGTTGAAAGAAACATTTTCTAGTTATGTAAGATATAGCAATTGCGTATTGCTAAGCAGTTATTCTGCAAAAAGAGACCTGGAAGAGTTTATTGATAAAAGTGCCAGCTCAAGAGTTGTGCAATTTGCATCGACATTAATGCAGGATATCGAGTGGAGGGGTATGTCCGACATTCAATCTCTCTATAAATTAGATCGACCCTGGTTTCATTTGCCGAATCAGTTTTGGGCACATAAGAATCACGACGTTGTGATTGAGGCCCTGAAATTAGCTAAGGATAAAGGGTATAAACCTCTGGTTGTTGCAACTGGCAATACTCAGGATCATCGCAACCCTGCGTTTATTGTAAATCTGGAGAACAAAATTAAGTCATATGGGCTCGAAGATAGTTTTATTATGCCTGGCATCGTGCCTTATGCAGATATGTTTTCTCTTATGAGGCATGCTATAGCTGTTATTAATCCATCGAAATTCGAAGGCTGGAGCACTTCTGTTGAGGAGGCAAGATCGTTGGGTAAGCAAACACTGCTTTCTGATATTGATGTGCATAGAGAACAAAACCCGCCTCGTTGCCAGTTTTTTGATCCGCGGAATCCAAGCGATCTCTCAGATCTTTTAATTCGTTTACAATCAGAATATGATCCTGAGAGAGAGGAAGAAGCATATATTAATGCTATGTCGATCCTGCCTGAACGAAGAACAGAGTTTGCATTACGGTACCAGTCAATTGTTTTAGAACTGTTATCTAATAATTATAAAAATAGCTAAGATAGATTTCTGTGTCCAATGTCATATTTAATAATTGTTATAGATCTATGAGCGATTTACAAGCAAATGAGCTATTGCCAACGTTTATTGGCATTGGTGCTCCAAAAACAGCCACGACATTTCTCGATCAGTGTTTAAAAGAGCACCCTGAAATATTTATGCCATTGTCAAAAGAGCCGCATTTTTTTGGTTCGGCTTATCATCACGGGGTAAACGAGTATCTTCGGTTTTTTGAAGGGGCAGAGAGATATAATTGTCGGGGTGAGATAAGTACATCCTATTTTCATCATCCTGCAGCAGCAGGGCGAATTAAGGACCTTATCCCTAATGCAAAGATTATTCTTTCGGTGCGAAACCCAGTCGAACAGGTATATTCTTTATACTGGCAATCAAAAAGACATAATTTTTATCAGTCTGTTGAGAATGATATTAATCTGACATTTTCTCAGGCGCTCAATAAGTATCCAGAGCGATTACTTGAACCTGCTCGATATCATACACACCTTAAGCGCTGGCTAGAGTTGTTTCCCAATGAGCAGGTGTATATATTGTTTTATGATGACGTTAAAGTAGATCCTAAAAAGGCATTATCAGGTGTCTATAAATTCCTGGGGGTTTCTGTAGATCAGGGCCTGGCAAATCTTCAAAGCTCAAATAGAACTGTCCTTGGTGGCATTCAACCCAGGAATGCCTTAATTGGCAAGTTGTACGGTTTTGTATATATGGTTCTTAATAAGTATGGGTTTTCTTTATTAAAGAAATCAATTGGATATAAGCGCACCTTATGGATAAAGGATAGACTCAGGATTCGAACAATTCTTGGAGCTGTTTTTTTTCGGCGTGGCTATCCTAAAATATCACAGCAGGATAAAGCGAAGGTTCTGGAATTGTTTTTAGCCGAGATCGAAGGCTTAGAGCATTTAACTGGCCGTGATTTAAGCTCCTGGAAGAGTGTTTAAATTATGAAAATATCTATTGTTACTATTTCATATAATCAGGGTAAATTTCTGGAGCGGGCGATTCTTTCTGTCGTTAATCAGAAAAGTGATGTCGATCTTGAATATATAGTGGTTGATCCAGGTAGTACAGATGAAAGCCGGGAGATTATTAATAAATATCGCGATGTAATTGATAATGTCGTCCTGGAGCCAGACCAAGGCCCCTCGGACGGGCTTAATAAAGGCTTCGCTTGTGCTACGGGTGATATTTATGGTTATCTAAATGCTGATGATATGTTTTCATCAGGTGCATTGAAAGAGGCTGTAGGGTATTTTACTGATCACACGGATGTTGATGTTGTAAGTGCACATGGTGAAATTATTGATGAGTACGATAATGTTCTTCAGAAATGTTTCTCCCATAAATTTAATTTGCTGCGTTACGCAGAGGGTAACTGTGTTCTTGTTCAA
>JAOUQA010000431.1 GCA_029879605.1 Gammaproteobacteria bacterium | reverse complement strand
CATGAACAGAGTTTACCAGTAACGATTGATCGTTACGGGAGTAGTGGGGAGACACAGGAGCGGCTTGACTACTACAGCATGGGCATTAAGGCTGATTACGATAATTTTACTTTTAAAGGGCGTTTCCTCAGCAGGGAAAGTGGCGCCAGTTATGGGCAGTCTTTCAGTTTAAGTGAGGATGAAACGGATTATACCGCGGTAGATAGTAACAATGCAGAGATGTCCTATGCGACCGATATTGTAGATGATGTCAAAGTTAATGTAGCACTGGGTTATATAGAATTAAACAGGCGGCTGCAGAATAAAGTGGTGCCTGATGGTGGAACTGTAGGCCCACCGCCAACGATATTACCAAATGGAAGATATTTCCTGACGGATCTTATCGAAAAAACATCTTATCAGCAGGCTGAGCTGAATATTAAAGCCATTGATATGCATCATATCAACCTGGGTGTTTATGCTACACAGACAGACATGGTTAAAAGGGAGGGGCAACTATCTAATGATGGTATGCAAACATTTACCACAATCAATCTCCTTAAAGATACCCCGCGTGATCTGGTGTCTATTTATATTGATGATCTGATTGATCTGACTGAAAAAATATCAGTACAGCTTGGAGTTAAATATGATCATTACAGTGATATTGATAATCAGCACTCTCCCAGGGTGGCCATGGTGCATCGTTATGACGATGAAAATATTTTTAAATATATGTATACGAGTTCGTATCGAGAGCCCGCATGGCGTGAGCAGTATTTAACACAGGCATCATTTTTTAAATCGACAATTGATATCAGGCCTGAGCAGGTTGATGCCTATGAAGTGGCATATATAAATAAAATAGGACAGGAGGGGCATCTGGAAGTTAATGCCTTTTACCTGAAAAACAAAGATCAAATTCATGCGCAAAATCTAACTAACACATTTATTAATAGCGGTGATAATAATTTATACGGAGCTGAGATAGAGTACAAATATGTTTTTCAGGATAATGATCAGCTTTATTTTAATTACTCCCATGTGGTGGGCGAGAACGTAGGTGAAAAACTGGCTGGTAGTGCTAGTTATATGTCCAAGTTTTATTATATCTATAGAGTGAGTGATGCGCTTTCAATGTCTGCAATGGCAAAATATGTGAGCAGTAAAGATCGTATAAAAGAAGATGCAAGGGAGAAAGTTGATTGTTACTCGATATTTGATTTCTCGATTAACTATAATGTTAAACAGGCTGATCTTGATATCAATTTAAGCATAAAAAATGTAGCAGATAAAAGATACTATCTGTCATCACCAACATATCCTGCTTCTCCAGCCTCTCTAAATGCTACCTATCCTGATGATTTTGAGCGGGAAGGCCGATCATTCTTGGTCAGTGTAAGGAAGGGTTTTTAGCTGTGCTAAGAAATAGTTATCAAGCCTTTTTTATATTGTTGATGTCAGTGTGGTTGAATCCTTGCTGGGCAGATGCCTATGATCATTTGCTATTGCGAGCACAGGCATCAATATATCCAAAAATTGTTCTACTTGATCAGGACTTGGGAAGTAAATTACATAATGGCTCGATTGTTATTACAATCATATCCAGCGATCAGGATATGATGATGGCTAATGAGTATAGGGAATATATGCTTGAAAAATACCAAAACAAGCTTGATGGTAAAAAGTTTATTGTAAATATTGCTACATTCGATGATCTGGATAAGCAGCCACTATCAACCGCATATATTGTTATGCGTGGTAGTGAAATGTTATTTAAGAAGGTTGCAGATTATGCTGCTAGTAACGCTCGTATCCTGTTTGGTTATAGCCGTACAAGTCTGGATAGTGATGCTTTGATAAGTCTGCAGGTGAAAGAAAAAACATATGTCTATGTTGGTAAAAATTCGGTAAAGAAATACGGTATTAATTTTATGCCAGTATTCTATAAGGTGGTAAAAATACTATAATGAATAAGCTTTCATTATCATTCAAAATATCGTTTTCATTTATTGCGGTTTCAGCGTTAACGCTGATTTTTTTCTATACAGTGTTTAATCACATGTTCGTGCAACATATGATAAAAGTTGAAAAAGAAAAGGCTGTACTTATTGCGCAAACTATTGAGCCACTGGTGGCGATGAATTATTTTCTTGGTCTTGATGAGGAAATTGTGTCTCTTGCTGAAAAAACAGCAGACCATAAGCAGATAGCAGGCCTTGGTATTGAAATCAAGGGTGAAGAGATGTGGAGTCTGATGGCTCCGGATGAGGATGGTCAGTATATAAATATTTCATACCCTATAAGTAGTCCGGTTGATTCTTCTGCAATAGGCGTGATTGCAATTGCCTATTCAAAAGAGGCGTTGAACTTTACTATTGGGCAGGTAAAAACTGAAATCCTAAAATATATATCTGTATTGGCCATTATTTATGTTGTTTATGTTGTTATAACACGGTATCTACTTTCGCCATTCAACCAGGTTGCGAAAATGGTTGAAAATTATATACCTGGTACTCC
>JAOUQA010000430.1 GCA_029879605.1 Gammaproteobacteria bacterium | reverse complement strand
ATGTGTGTTGGTCAGTGTGGTATCTGGGTTGGTGAAAACATCGAGCCTGAGAAGAAAAACTCTGAGCTGATGCCTACTGAGCCCTACCTGTTAGGTTCTCACTCTGGTTGTTGTGGTATCTGGGTTTCTGGTCCTACTGATGTTGGTGCGCCAACTGAAGAAACAGAAGCTGGTGTACCTGATCATCTGCCTTCAGGCTGGAACTGGGGTTACCGTGGTATGACCACTGTTAACGGTCTGTTCACAGCGGGTGACGGTGTTGGTGCTTCTGGTCATAAGTTCTCTTCAGGTTCACATGCTGAAGGTCGTATGGCTGCAAAATCAATGGTTCAGTACGTTATTGACAACAAAGACTGGAAACCTGAGTTAGAGCGTGACGTTCAGACTCTGGTTGACGAAGTTTGGCAGCCAGTTCGTACTTACCTGGAGCACAAAGACTACACAACTGCGATTGATGTTAACCCTAACTACATCACTCCTAAGATGCTTCAGTTCCGTCTGCAGAAAATCATGGACGAATACGTTGCTGGTGTTGCAACTTACTACACCACTAACGCCGAAATGATGGCTGTTGCAGAAGAAAAACTGGGTATGCTGAAAGAAGACTCTTACAAGATGCGTGCGAAAGACCTTCACGAATTACTTCGTGCATGGGAAAACTATCACCGTATTCTGACAGCAGAAGCTCACATGAAACACATCCAGTTCCGTCAAGAGTCTCGTTACCCCGGTTTCTACTACCGTGCTGACAAGAACTTCGTTGACGAAGAAAACTGGCACTGCTTTGTTAACTCTATCTATGATAAAGAAACTAAACAGTGGACCTGTTTCAAACGTGCACACGTTGATCTAGTAGATAAATCTAAACTGTTCAAATAATCTTATTTGATAGTTTTGGTTATAAAGCCGGTCACCGCAAGGTGCCCGGCTTTTTATTCTCTATACGATAGTTAGTAATATTTTAGTGTATAACACTGTTTATTAAGAAAAGTGCCCCCATATGGACATTCCTATACAGGCTTTTTTCTTAATAGATAGACCCGACAGTCTTCAGAAGACTGTCAATGATATAACGGAGTAACCCCATGAGTGATATCAAAATCGAAGACATTCCTTTCAAAAGCGAAGTCATGCCTGCAGTGCTTGATCCTAATGCCGAGATCAAATTTAAATGTCATAAAGGTATTTCATGCTGGAATGCCTGCTGCAAACAGGCTGATATCACATTAACACCCTATGATATCCTGCGTCTGAAACAGGCCACTGGCAAAGACTCATCTGGCGTACTGAAAGACCACACTGTACCCTTCACCATGGATGCCGATGGCGTACCTGGAATCAAATTACGTACCACAGATGAAGGCACCTGCCTGTTTATGGATGAAGAAACCGGCTGTACCATTTATGAAAATCGCCCTACTGCCTGTCGCTACTATCCACTGGGCAACCTGTCGCTGAAAAAGGCTGACCAGGCCCATGAAAACCAGCATTTTGTACTGGTAAAAGAAGACCACTGCAAAGGCCATGAGGAAGATCGTGGTATTAATATTCAGGACTACCGCGCAGAACAGAAAGTAGAAGATTATGATCAACACAATATCGAATATTTCCAGCTGATCCTGAAGAAAAAATCTATGGGACCTGGGGTTGGTAAACCACCAGAAATGAGTCTTCAGCTGTTTTTCATGGCGGCTTATGACCAGGATCGCTTCCGTCGTTTTGTTCTCAGTGATGCCTTCAAAAACAATTACACACTGGATGACAAGACCTATGACGATATAGCAAATGATGATGTAGCCTGCCTGTATTTTGGCTACCGCTTGCTACGACAGGTACTGTTCAATGAGAAAACCATAGCAGAAGTCGACGGTGCGCTTGAAAAGCGCGCTGAAGAACGCAAGGAAGTCATTGAAATGCGGAGGAAACTCGAAATCGAAAAATCCAAGTCAAATGACCCATACCTGTCATACAAACTTGAAGTCGAAGAAGAAAAAAAACGGGACGACAAAGAAAAGTAATTCACACACATGAATGATATACATTATCTTCATGCAGACTACACTTAGGTCTAGCTAGAAAAATCTGGCCATATTAACTGACATAAAAACTCAGTTAATGTGGTTAATTTATATTAGCCATTTGAGTATTTTGTTATGACACCCCCCAACTCAAACAATCAACGTATCGCCATTATTTCTGACACCCACGGCGTCATAGATAAAAATATAATCGATGTTATAAAAAGCTGTGACCAGGTATTACATGCAGGTGATATCTGTGGTGGCCACATTCTTGATCAGCTTAATAGCATTCTTCCAGACGTAACCGCTGTAGCCGGCAATAACGATGCTTCAGGGCTCTGGCCAGTCGATCAGACTCATATCGTTAACAGCCTGCCCCAGATTGCTGAAATTCGTTTACCTGGCGGTATCCTGGTAATGGAGCATGGCCATCGACATGGCATGCAGCAACCCTGTCATGCATCCTTAAGAAAAACCCACTC
>JAOUQA010000429.1 GCA_029879605.1 Gammaproteobacteria bacterium | reverse complement strand
GCCTTCAGACATACCTGCAATACGCTCATCATTTAATGCCAGGCGATCCAGCAGGGCATCATCAAGGCCATTAGCACGCCCCTGCTCAAGGTCTTTTGCATTTTCTTCCTGGAGCCTGTTAGCAGCAGCATCAATTTCATCTGCAATGGCTAATAAAGCAGCATTTTTTATTTTGGTCTCGGCACGAGACATTGCCGTAGCCGCCTGCCTTGCCTGTTGCCCGACACTCTGCATGTATTGTTTTACATCAAAAGTCATGATTAATTCTTTGTGCGTTAATAAATGGCACTATTTTGCCATAGAAAATGAAAAAGCGCTGTTTATTCCAGCCGTCATGTAATTTTCAGATTGTTACCAGCAAATGACCCGTGACTACTGGAATAAACAGATTTTCTAATGATGGGCAGTAATAATCGAATCCAGAACAAAGCCCTGGTAGTTAGTCGTTGTGCTAATAGAGCCAGGAACAAAATTCTAGTGTTTAGTCGCTGTACTAATAGACCCTAACGCTGAATTCAATGCATGATCAAATACAGAATGCTGCATAATCACACCGGATAAGTTCTGTTCAAGCTCATCTGCAAATTGCTCTGCATCTTTTTCAATAACCACTGTTCCCATGTGATCAACAAACACCAGGGTTGCATCCTGTACCAGGATAATAGCTAACTTTAATCGTCTGACCGGTTTACCCTCACCATTGTAAACAATACACCAGGTACCCGGTTTAATATCAACTGGTAATTTCTCCAGTTTTCTCTGTGCAATTTGCTCCTGTGATTCTTCTTCAGCTTCTTCTGCCATTGCCTCTGCAGCTATATCATCCCCTGGTTCTGCAGTTTTTTCCTTCGACTGTTCAACTAACTGGCTAACCATCTCAACATCCTCTGATTTGTTAGCCTCTATTTCTTCTCGCTGTTTAGCAACATGTTCATAAGCTGTTTTCAGATCATCAAGTACAACTTGAATAATCTCTTTCTTCTTGTAATGAGACTGAAGTTTCTGCTCAATTACAGTTAATAAATCCTCAAATGAAAAACCCATTTCCTCCAGTTCAGACATAGAATTTTTCAATTGTACACTGTCAATAATTCTCGACAGAACCATGAGCATATCAACCCATTCATCATTTGCCTTGCCATGGTTCAGAAAATAATTAAACATCATACTTGGCCAGACCTTCAGAACCAGGGTGTGTATTGTTTTAGGTAAGATTTTCCCAAGTGTGATTTTGCGTATTTCCTGCAGCACAATATTCCTTGCATGTGCCTGCTGTACTTCTTCATAAGATTGCTGTTCACGCTCCTGTGCTTTACGATAAATTTCCTCAACTAAAGCAACCAGATCTTCCAGAGCCTGATCAAAAACAGCAATATCTTCTTCATATTCCCTGAGTAATTTATCAACAATCGCACTAACAGCTATATAAACTTCGTCATTATGGTCACTAACACCTACACCGGCTTCAGCCAGTTTATCCAGTAACTGCCTGGCGGGATGCTGATCATCAACAAAAAAATCCGCATCCAGCATTGCAGCTTTAATTACAGGTATCTGTAAACTTAAAATCAGGGTTTTAATTGCATCAGTAATGCTTCGATCTTCAATAATGGCATCAAAAATCAACTTAATAAAATCAATCGTTTTTTCAGACACCTGGTGAACAGCCTTGCTAACAACACCACCCTGCTGTTCACCAATAGTAGAAAGTACTGCCCTCTTGATAGCTGCAGCATTGAATTCAAGCTTATCCCCTGGCTGAACCTGAATCTGTGACTGCAGATTTGATAGCGCACCGACCACTTCCTGTTTTGTATAATATGAACCGCCACCGGCACCACCCGTTGACGCCTGGCCATCACCGTCCGGCTGCGACGGGTTACCGCCGACAAAGTCCTGTATCACCTGCTGTACATGGCTTGCAGGATACGCTCCGCCACCCTGTTGCCCGGCCGGGGCATGTCCGACCGACGCCATACCCGCTTGCTGACCTGACGGAGCATGATGCCCGCCTGTAGAGTCACCTGATCGAGCTGATGCCATTCCTGAAGATCCGCCACCTGAATAACCGGTCCCCTGTTGATATGGCTGTTCTACAAATTCTGCTTCCTCACCAGCAGGCTCGCTATGTAACTCACCACTCCCGCCACCTGCGGATCGAGGAGAAGTCGACTTACTTGTAAACTTGATTTTAGGCAGGATACCCTGATCAATGAGTAACTGGTTAAGAACCTTGTAGATATCTTTTAATGGTGCCACCACTTCTTCACCAAACATCTGGAAAAGCACCAGTTTATCTCGATTCTCAAACTCGGTCTTTTCTAGCGCTGCATTAAAAGCATCGCATATATGTACAGGTCGGAGAGCCTCGGGATGAAAAATACCCTCATTAAATTTACCAAGCTCCAGCAATCGCTGCTCAAGATAGGAAATGTCCTCAGCCATATTCATGGTGGCTTTACCGCTGATACTTGATAGAGCCACCAGCTCATCCATTTCATCTTCTGCAACCAGGC
>JAOUQA010000051.1 GCA_029879605.1 Gammaproteobacteria bacterium | reverse complement strand
GGTGTTCATCGCCTGGTAAGAAAATCGCCGTTTGATTCGGGTAATCGTCGCCATACCTCTTTTGCGGCAGTGTTTGTTTCGCCAGAAGTGGATGATGATATCGACATCGATATTAACCCGGCAGATTTACGCATTGATGTGTACCGTGCAAGTGGTGCCGGTGGTCAGCATGTTAATAGAACAGAATCTGCCGTGCGTATTACTCATAATCCGACCGGTGTTGTGGTGCAGTGTCAGAATGACCGTTCACAGCATAAAAATAAGGCCACTGCGATGAAGCAACTAAAAGCCAAGCTCTATGAGCTGGAAATGCAGAAGCGTCTCGGTGAACAGCAGGCACTGGAAGAAACCAAGTCAGATATTGGCTGGGGAAGTCAGATTCGTTCTTATGTATTGGACTCGTCACGTATCAAGGATTTAAGAACCAATGTCGAAACCGGTAATACCCAGGCGGTACTGGATGGTGGTATTGATATGTTTATTGAAGCAAGTTTGAAGAGTGGACTGTAAGAGGCAGTGCTAGTATGTTTATTGAAGCAAGCCTGAAAAGTGGTTTGTAAGAAGCAGTACTAATATGCATATTCAAGTAGTTTAAAGAGTGGATTGTAAGAAGCAGTATTAATATGTTGATTCAGGAAACCTGAAAAGTGGGTTATAGATATGCAGTATTGATGTGTTTATGTATATAGCCTGAAAAATGAATTGTAATTATTTAATCTAACGCAAGACAAAACTATGACAGATAACGAACAGAAGACCGAAGAGCCAGTAGACGAAAATAAACTTATTGCCCAGCGTCGTGAGAAACTGGTGGGTTTACGTGAACAGGGTAATGCCTTTCCTAATGATTTTCGTCGTGATGCCCTGGCGGCGGAACTGCATGCAAGTTTTGCCAATCACAGTGCAGAAGAACTGGAACAGGAACAGGTGAGAGTTAAAGTGGCTGGTCGCTTAATGGCGAAGCGTATTATGGGTAAGGCCAGTTTTGCCCAGTTACAGGATATGTCGGGTCGCATACAGTTATTCCTGCAGCGCGACAGTCTGCCCGAAGGTGTTTATAACGAGGGTTTTAAAAAATGGGATGTAGGCGACATCATTGGTGCCGAAGGTGTTATGTTTAAAACCAAAACCGGTGAGTTATCAGTCAAGCTGGACCAGGTAGTATTGCTTACCAAGTCGCTACGACCATTACCGGAAAAATGGCATGGGTTATCGGACCAGGAAACCCGTTATCGTCAACGTTATGTTGACCTGGTAATGAACCAGGAAGTAAAAGAAACATTTATCAAGCGGTCAAAAACCATTTCATATATCCGGCACTTTTTTGAGCAGCGCGGATTTCTTGATGTTGAAACCCCCATGTTGCAGACAATTCCTGGTGGTGCAACTGCGCGACCATTTATGACGCATCACAATGCGCTGGATATGCCCATGTTTATGCGTATTGCACCAGAACTTTATTTAAAACGACTGGTAGTTGGTGGCTTTGAAAAAGTATTCGAAATTAATCGTAATTTCAGAAATGAAGGTGTATCGACTCGGCATAACCCGGAATTTACTATGCTCGAGTTTTATCAGTCTTATGCCGATTACAATGACTTAATGGATATTACTGAAGAATTACTTCGTGGCCTGGCTGAGAAAGTAGTGGGTGCTACCCAGGTGCCATACCAGGGTGAAGTGTATGACTTCGGCAAACCATTTGCTCGCATGACGGTGTTTAATTCTATTTTGCATTTTAATCCGGATATAACAGTTGATGATATATCTGACCTGGATAAAGCAAAAGCGGTTGCTGAAAAACTTGGTATCCCGATGAAAGATATTTATGGTCTTGGAAAAGTTCAGATTGAGATATTTGAAAAAACGGTAGAGCACCGATTAAAAGATCCAACCTTTATTACAGAATACCCGACTGAAGTGTCACCACTGGCGCGACGTAGTGATAAAAATCATTTTGTTACAGATCGATTTGAATTTTTTGTTGGCGGACGAGAAATTGCTAATGGTTTCTCTGAATTAAATGATGCAGAAGATCAGGCAGAGCGTTTTATGCGCCAGGTGGAAGAAAAAGATGCGGGTGATGATGAGGCGATGCATTATGATGCGGATTATATCCGTGCCCTGGAGCATGGACTGCCACCTACAGCCGGTGAGGGTATAGGTATAGATCGACTGGTCATGTTGTTAACGGA
This sequence comes from Gammaproteobacteria bacterium, assembly GCA_029879605.1. GTDB lineage: Bacteria > Pseudomonadota > Gammaproteobacteria > SZUA-229 > SZUA-229 > JAPHQX01. The sequence continues at coordinate 7,488 of JAOUQA010000051.1, read as the reverse complement.
CTCACCGTCTATACGTGATGTTATTCTGTTTCCACACATGCGTGCGGAAGTCAGTTAGTTTTTTAAACCATGAGTGTTTGTTTGGTGTTCTCAATAATTTGTTGATTTTCATCCATTTCAACAATATTGACATCAGTATCCAGGCCTAGTTTCGCAAAGGCGGGAACATCACCCCAGTTGGTGGGTGCATGAGATTCAGGTACGTGACCGCCTTGTAGTAGGGCGACCTGGACAATATCAACCAGGCTCGGTCCTGCTTCAACATGGTCGTATTCAAAGTTATTGCATTCCTTTACGACATCGATCATGTTGGCGGGAAAGTTCCAGGTTTTTAGTATTAATTCACCGACCATGCCCTGGGTTTCTCTAATTACTTCACTTAAAGCATCGGCATCCTGAAATAATTCGTCATCATCTTCAGCCATGAGCAAAATGGGCAAGGCGCCAATATTATGTATCAGTCCGGCAAGCAGGGCCTGTTCAGGGTTAATGCCCTGTATGGTCGTTGCCAGCATACGACTTATTGCAGCTACTTCAACTGATGTGCTCCAGATGTTTCTAAAATGTTCATCCAGTACATCGGATGTTGCCTGGTAAATCTGTTTCATTGCCAGACTGATTACAAGGTCTTTGACCATGCGTATACCTAATCGAGTAATTGCCATTTGCAAATCTTCAATTGGATTTCGACTGCGATATAAAGGACTGTTTGCTACCTGAATTAAACGTGCAGATAATGATGCATCCTGGGTCAGGGTTTCAGAAATCTGCTGTGCTGAAGTGTTTTCACTTTCTACGGCTTCGCGTATTTTAATTGCCACTTCTGGTAGTGTAGGTAATTCTAACTGGTCAGATTCAATGGCCTGTTTTAAAACCTCAAAAAAAGTTATGGCTTTAGGTGTCATGTTAATCCTGAAAAAAATTATTTATATGTTATTAGCAAAGTGAATTAATTATAGTAAATAATTCTGTTAAATTTTAATTTAAAAGTGATTCTGTTTCTTCGATAATGATTTTATTTTCATCAATCTCATAAATACTTTGTGAACTGTTGATTCCAAGTTGTTCAAATGCAGGAATACCTGACCAGTCATCCGGGCATTCAAGCCCTGTGAATATGCTGCCTTCTATTAAGGCTACTTGCACTACGTCCGTGTAATCAGCAGGGCCGTCATGTTTTCGAGTAAAGTCCATACAGTCTCTGGCTATATCAATAATAATTTGTGGAAAATTCCATGATTTAAAAATATGCGCTCCAACTTCACCCTGTAATTCCAGAATTATTTTCCTGAGCTTGTTAGGGTTGTTAAATAATTCTTCGTTATCTTCCGCGTAAATTAAAATCGGTAAAGCGCCGATGTTATGTATAAGTCCGGCAAGCATGGCCAGTTCAGCATCTAGTTTACTGTGATGGCTGGCAAGCAGTCTGCATAATGCAGCGGTTTTTGTGCTGGTGCGCCATATTTCTTTAAAGCGTTCATCAAGTACATCATTGCTCGCTTTATATACCTGTGTCATTGCCAGTGACATTACAAGATTCTTGACCAGGTTGAGGCCAAGCCTGGCAACTGCAAGGTGCAAGCTGTCAGCTGCAGCGCGATATTTATATAGTGAACTATTTGCGATTTGTAATAAACGTACAGATATTGCAGGATCTATGCTTAATGCATCAGCAAGGTTCTTTGCGTTGACATTGGGTTTGCTGCATTCATGCTGCACGATAGTGACAATATCGGGTAAAGAAGGGAGGAATAGCTGTTCGCTGGAAACAGCTTCTTTAATAGTTTGTAAAATATTTTTAGAATTAAGTTCCATGGCTAAAAAATAAAAACAGTATTCCTGTTAGTGTGGTAATTAAGATTTAATTATTTTAAAAATTAAATCATAAATAGATAGTCACACTATAGTCAAAAAAATGCTTATGTGTTTTTATTTTTCAGTAAATGAATAAGGCAGTTTTTCCAGAGAAATTGCAGGGCCATTTTCATCTTTGAGTTTTAAATTACCCTTTTCGGCTGTGCTGATATCAATAACGGCTAGTGCGTCTGTCGCACCTTCAGAGTCTGGTTGTGCATCAATAATGCTGCCGGTTCCCTGGCCAGATGATGTGTCGATGGAGAACAATGGATCCCCTGGGTTTACTGTATCTTCAGTTGCAATTTTTACGCGATACATTTGACGTTTTAATTTTCCCAGGTACTGCATGCGAGCAACAATTTCCTGGCCTGTGTAACAGCCTTTCTGGAAATTGATGCCATTGATTAATTGCATATTTGTCATTTGTGGAACAAAAGATTCAGAGGTTGCTGGAAATATTACTGGTATGCCTGCAACAATATCCATCCTGGCCCAGGGGCCATAACCGATGGGTGCGGCATGTACGTCAAGTTTGCTCCATAGTTCTGACATGGACTCAAGTTCGCCATATATTTCAAACCGGGGATGTTGGCCGGGTACCCTGATGATTGTGTAACCATTTATTTGTTTTGTATCGTCATCGTTGAGCGGTAGTTCGCTAAATATACTTTTCAGATGTTCTTCAGCTTTTGGGCCGCTGACGCCAAAATGCACCAGTGAATCACTACTGTCTTCCATTGTGACTTTTGACATTAAAATAAACATGCGAATTCGTTTTAAAGTTGTTTCCAGTAAATTTCCTGGCAGTCGCAGGTATAAGGTATCGCCACGTTTAAATATTCTGAAATTTGCCAGCATTCTTCCTTTCGGAGTGCAGTAGGCGCTTAACTGGCTACAGTTTTCACTAACATTTCTAACATCATTCGTTAGCTGACCCTGAAGAAAGTCCACTGCATCCTCGCCATAAACTGATATTAAGCCAAAATGACTCAGGTCGCAGATTACAAGGCCTGTCAGGGCTACTCGTTGTTCGCGTTGTAGATTGCCAAAACTGATGACTTTATCGTCATCGATTTCAGCACCCGCATTTGCCAGGAATTTATGCCATTCTGATTTCATGGTTGTTATCCATCTAGATGTTGTGACAGTCTTATATATTAGCCAAACTTGATATTCATGTCAGTATACTTTTTTGTTGCAGAAAAAACAGAATTATCATTTTGATCTAAACTTGTTTATTATACTAAGTGGCTAATGCATTTAATATAAACAATAAAAATTTATAAGGATTTAAGTACTGATGCCAGGTTCTGATTCCAGACCGTTTTTTCTTAATCTTATTAAAATACGTTTACCAGTAACTGGTGTTATATCCATATTTCATCGTATATCAGGTGTTATTTTATTTCTGGCTATTCCATGGTTTATTTATCTATTCGAGATGTCCCTGCGTGGTGAGAGGGAATTTAATCAGGTAATGCTTGATTTACAACAATTCTGGGTGAAACTGTTTTTAATTATTTTGTTATGGTCCATTGTGCATCATTTTTATGCGGGCCTGCGATTTCTTTGTACTGATTTTGACCTTGGTTTGAGCAAACAGCAGTCTAGATTGACGGCCTGGCTTGTCATATTGCTGGAGCTTGTTACCTTTGTGATGATTATGTACGGGATCTGCGTATGAGTTCACCTGGATTACAGGGGTTGCGCCCATGGATTATTCAAAGAATCACAGCTGTTTTTATTGCGTTTGTATGTGTTTATTTTCTGGTTAGCTTTTTCTCATTTGAGTCCATTGATTTTGAACAATGGCATCAATGGGTGTACTCACCATTCAACACGGTTTTACTTAGTCTGTTTCTGATAGCAGTTTTGTGGCATGCCTGGGTGGGTGTTCGTGATGTGATTCTGGATTATTTTCCCAATGTTATTATTCGCCTGCTTCTTCTTTCACTGGTTGCAGGTGTTTTACTTGCAAGCATGCTCTGGGGGCTTCGAGCCTTATTAGTGGTTATAAGCTGATTATGACAATATCAAATATACAACGTCGACGTTTTGATTCTCTTATTATTGGTGCAGGTGGTGGTGGCTTGCGAGCTGCATTGCAACTGGCTGAGGCTGATGCCAGTGTCGCGGTTGTATCGAAAGTTTTCCCGACTCGTTCTCATACAGTTGCTGCACAGGGTGGAATGAACGCTGCGCTGGCGAATGTATTACCGGATAACTGGCACTGGCATATGTTTGATACGGTAAAGGGTAGTGATTACCTGGGAGACCAGGATGCTATTGAATACATGTGCCGGGCAGCACCCAAAGTGGTGTACGAACTGGAGCATTTTGGCGTGCCATTTTCCAGGCTGGATAATGGTCGTATTTATCAGCGCCCATTTGGTGGTCAGAGTCAGAATTTTGGTGGTGAACAGGCTGCAAGAACCTGTGCTGCTGCGGATCGAACCGGGCATGCTATTTTGCATAGCCTGTATCAACAGAATATACGTGCCAAGACACATTTTTTTGATGAATACTTTGCGGTTGATTTATTAAAAGATGAAGAAGGTAATATTCTCGGTGCATTTGTATTTGATATCCATACCGGTGAAGAGTTAATCATCGAGGCTAAAACCACCTTGCTGGCAACCGGCGGTGCTGGTCAGCTATACCGTACAACGACAAACGCCCTGATTAATACCGGGGACGGAATGGGCATGGCTTTACGCGCTGGTATCCCGTTGCAGGATATGGAGTTCTTCCAGTTTCACCCCACCGGTATTGCCGGTCGTGGCATGTTAATTACCGAGGGTGCCCGTGGTGAAGGCGGCTACCTGGTGAATGCTGAAGGTGAACGTTTAATGGAACGTTATGCGCCTAATGCCAAAGACCTGGCCAGTCGTGATGTGGTAAGTCGTGCTATCGAAACTGAGATTAGAGAAGGTCGTGGCTGTGGTCCGAATAAAGACTATGTCATGTTAAAACTGGATCACCTGGGAGTGGATGTGATCCAGAAACGGTTGCCGGGTATTCGCCAGACCTGTATTACGTTTCTTGGTATTGATCCGGCTGAACAGCCTGTACCTGTATATCCTACAGCGCATTACACCATGGGCGGTATTCCGACCAATCGACAGGGGCAGGTTGTCGTTCCAGTAAAAGATACACCTGAAGAAGCGGTCAATGGTTTATACGCTGCCGGTGAATGTGCCTGTGTCTCTGTGCATGGTGCAAATCGGCTGGGTGGAAATTCACTGCTGGATATCCTGGTTTTTGGTCGAGCGGCAGCAAATCACATTATTGATTACCTGAAGGAAAATCATTACCACCGGCCAATGAATGAGGAGAGTATCGAAAAAGCTTATCAGCGTTTGCATCGCTGGGATGATACAGGTGAAGGTGAATCGGTCGAACAGATTCGTAGCGAACTTAAACTGGTAATGGAAAAAAATTGTGGTGTTTTCCGAACCCAGGAAGTGCTCGATCAGGGTGTTAAGGAAGTTACCGCCCTGCATGAACGGTTAACAAAAGCTCGTATTAGTGATCACAGTGCCATGTTTAATACAGCCAGGGTCGAAGCACTGGAACTGGAGAACCTGATGGATGTCGCCCTGGCAACTGTTTTTTCTGCCTGTGCACGAACTGAAAGTCGTGGCGCCCATTCCAGGGTTGATTACCCGGAACGTGATGATATGAACTGGATGAAGCACAGCCTGTATTCCTTGCTGGAAAGAAAGCTGGATTACAAGCCGGTAAGAACCAAACCTGTCACCGTGGCTACATTCCCGCCTAAAGCGAGGGTGTACTAATGTTATTAATCACTGTTTACTGAGGTCGTTATGCGTTTTCGTATCTACCGGTTTAATCCGGAGCAGGACAAAAAACCTTATATGCAGGATTATGAGTTCAATGACATAACACCTGGCATGATGTTGCTTGATGTTTTGTTGTTGCTTAAGGAACAGGATCCGAGTCTTGGTTTCAGGCGTTCCTGTCGTGAAGGCGTTTGCGGTTCAGATGGAATGAATATCAATGGTACTAATGGTCTTGCCTGTATTACTTCAGTAGCTGGGTTAAAAGAACCGGTAGAAATTCGTCCTATGCCTCGTTTGCCGGTGATTCGTGATCTGATTGTGGATATGGAGCCTTTCTATAAGCAATACCGTGATGTTAAGCCTTATATGATCGTCAAAGATCCTTTGCCTGAAGTTGAATTTCGTCAGACACCGGAACAAAGAGAAAAGCTGGACGGCCTGTATGAGTGTATTCTATGTGCCTGCTGTTCTACTTCCTGCCCATCTTTCTGGTGGAACCCGGATAAATTTCTAGGGCCTGCTGCATTATTGCAGGCATCACGTTTTATTGAAGACAGCAGGGACCAGGCAACTGATGAACGTCTGGATGCACTGGATGATCCGTTTAAACTGTTTCGCTGTCATACGATTATGAATTGTGTTCAGGTATGTCCTAAAGGTCTAAACCCTACCCAGGCGATCGGCAATATTAAAAAGATAATGGTTAAAAAATCGTTATGAATGCGGTGTCTTCCATGCCTGATAAAAAGGATTCGCGTTTGCGCTGGCGATGCAGGCGAGGAATGCTTGAGCTGGATTTAATGTTAAATAATTTTATTGACCGGGAGTATGATGAACTTGATAACGAGCAGAAGTCTTTGCTCGATCAGTTACTGGATTATCCGGATCAGTTGTTATTTGATCTGTTTTTAGGATTCATGAAGTCTTCAGATAAGGATATCGACCGTCTTGTATCGTATATACGAAAATCAGTTGCAACTTGACTTACATAAGTCAGTTATTTTTTATTGTTTTCTAATTATTAATTTTTTACTTGTGCTGGTAAGTCTGTTATTACTGCCCGTTAGTCTAATAATTAAGTTAGTGCTTATTTTATTTATGTTATATGCATCTTTGCGACATTTGTCGCAAAGACGCAATATAGTCAGCATAAAGTGGCATAAGGACAATAGCTGGTTTATTTTTTTAAATACAGGTGAAAAAATTGATGCCAGTTTACTGGATACCAGTTTTATTAGTCATGTGTTCTGCGTTTTGAATTTTGAACTAAAAACAGGCAAGCTGTTTTCATATACTATTTTCTACGATTCAGTTAGTCATAATCAGTTACGCCAGTTAAGGGTGCGGATGAAAATTGAACATAAGCGACTCTTCTCACAGTAGAGTCAAAATATCCATGCTATTATCTTGTGCATGAAATATCTTTCCGGTTATGGTTGCGAAGATGTGATGCCATTTGGCTTTGTTAGCCTGATGGACTTATATGAAAGTAATTTCATGAAACTCAAAAAACTCATACCCGAGATTCAAACAGTTGACTCACCGGTTATTTCAAAATCACCGGGTCACCTGGATTTGTTTCTGACCGTTACTGAAAAAAACAAATATACCACTACATTTTACCTGTCCTATTGTTTTGAAACTGAGCATGGGCTGCAAATGGAGCCTAATTTCAAAATTCGTATCTATCATGATGCCCAGCTGGCAGAAGTTATGGCGGGTCATCTTCAGCATGGACGAATCAGGTATGATCATCTGCCTGCAGATGCGCTCAGGGAGAAATGGCAGTTGAACCGGTTTCTTAACAAATGGCTGGGTTATTGCCTGC
>JAOUQA010000050.1 GCA_029879605.1 Gammaproteobacteria bacterium | reverse complement strand
GTTTTGAAATAATTTCACATGGAGATAAAAATTATCATCATGTACAGTTAGGCGCCCTGCTTTATAATATGAGCTTGTCTAATCGCACAGATTATACATTAAAGGCCGGCATGTCTCGAACCCAGGATAGTAAAACCTATCCATATATTGGAGTAGAATTTACTACACGTTATTAAGAACGGTTCATTTCCTGATCTACTGCTGGTTGATTGACAGATTATCATTTACTATGTTGTTTCCACTCCGTTTTAGTCGTTATAATTATTAATGATTCCATTCTCTCACCCGGATAAATGCCTGTATATGAGTTTGTTTAATGAATAGTTCATCACGTGATTTACAATACTGGTTGCAGTATGACCGACAGCATATATGGCATCCTTATAGTGCCATTGGCGTTGATCTGCCGGTTTTTTTTATACAATCTGCCAGCGGGGTTCGTCTTAAGCTTGCTGATGGTCGAGAGCTGATTGATGGTATGTCATCATGGTGGAGTGCTATTCATGGTTATAATCACCCAGTGATGAACTCCGCACTGCAAAATCAGATGCAGAAAATGGCTCATGTCATGTTTGGTGGCTTAAGTCATCAACCGGCCGTCGAGCTGGCTTCTCGTTTAATTGAATTGACGCCTGATTCGCTTGAGACTGTTTTTTTCGCTGATTCAGGTTCTGTTGCAGTTGAAGTTGCTATGAAAATGGCTATTCAGTACTGGCATGCATCAGGCAAGCCTGGCAAGCAGCGCTTTGTTACTTTACGTAATGGATATCATGGCGACACATTTGGTGCCATGTCTGTTTGTGATCCAGTAACCGGTATGCATACACTTTTTGAGCAGGCTATCAATAAACAGTACTTCGCAGATGCTCCCACAGTGCCGTTTGGTGAGCAATGCCATGAAAGTGATATTGCATCATTGCGTACTATTCTAAAAAATCATCATTCAAATATTGCTGCCCTGATACTTGAGCCAGTTGTTCAGGGAGCAGGTGGCATGCGATTTTATTCTGCTGATTACTTAAAACAGGCACGCTTACTCTGTGATGAATACCAGGTACTGTTAATCGCAGATGAAATTGCCACAGGATTTGGGCGTACAGGGCGCTTATTTGCCTGTGAACATGCAGAAATCAGTCCAGATATATTATGCCTGGGTAAAGCGCTTACAGGTGGTTACCTGACAATGGCTGCAACTTTGTCAAGTTTCGAGATTGCTGAAAAAATTCAATCATCCAGTCCGGGTGTTTTTATGCATGGCCCGACATTTATGGCTAATCCACTTGCCTGTGCTGCAGCTCTGGCCAGTATCCAGTTGTTACTTGATTCATCCTGGACAGAACGAATTACTCAGATTGCTGACAGACTGGAGCAGGGGCTTGCGCCCTGTCGTAATTATGAACAGGTGGTCGATGTTCGTGTGCTAGGTGCTATTGGTGTTGTAGAGTTGAAGCAGGCTGTAGATATGAAAAGCATACAGTCAGCATTTGTTAATCACGGCGTCTGGGTAAGACCTTTTGGGAAGCTGGTTTACCTGATGCCACCTTATATTATTAATGATGATGACCTGGCTGCACTGACTTCGGCTGTTTGTAGTATTGTTGGTGATTTATAAGTAATGTGGGTTTCTGTTATTTAAAACAGACTATTCAGATTATCTTTTGTTTCTGTTTTGATCTGGTAATTAACTAAGCTGAGAATATTCTTCCATTTTCTGGTCAAGTATTTTTCTAATGCCACGCATCAGGGTGTGGTGATTATAGGGTTTGGCAATCATTGATTTTATTAGTTCTTCATTGGCAGTCAGGTGAGTGATTGAACTATAGCCACTGATCATTTGAATCGATGTGTCAGGATATAGATCCTGAATAATAGCAGCCAGTTTAAAGCCATCCATTTCGGGCATTATCACATCTGATACAACAAGATCAAAACTCTTCTTTTCCAGTATGCTTAGTGCTTCTACAGGGCTATTAGCAGTAATGACATTATAGCCATATGGCTTAATAATTTCAGATGCAAGATCACAGAATAATATTTCATCATCAATGACAAGAATGCTTTCAGTACCAAAGTAACTTTCAGTGCTATCATCGTCTGAGAACTGATCAGTTTCATCTGTTTCGGTTTTATAGCGAGGAAATAGCATTGAAATTATTGTTCCCTGGCCGGGGGAAGAGTTAGCATGTATCGATCCATTGGAGCGTTTTATAAAGCCATATACCTGCGATAAACCCAGGCCTGTACCCTGGTCATGCTTGGTTGTAAAAAAAGGTTCAAATATTTGAGAAAGTATTTCTTCACTCATGCCGATACCAGTGTCTTCAATTTTTAACAGGATATATTCGCCCTCGTGATCAAGATCGAACTCTTTGCTGGTTATTTTGTCCAGCACAATATTCTGTGTGGTAATTGAAAGAGTGCCGCCATGTGGCATAGCATGCATGGCATTAATGCTAAGATTTAGCAGGGCGTCTATCAGGTCTGATTGATCAAGATAGCATTCCCAGATATCCGGTTCTAACCTGATATGTATGCGAATAATGCTAGTCAGGCTTTTTTCAATAATTTCTTTTTCGTTAAGAATAACCTGGTTTATATTAATTTTGCTCTGTGTTTGACCGGGTTTATGGCGAGAGAAGTCAAGTAATTTTCTCGTTAGCTTGGCACCACGTTCACCGGATGAATGTATGGCAGATATATATTTTTCAAGTTTAGCATTATCTTTTACCTGGGTTTGTAATAATCCTGAGTAGCCCAGTATGCAACCCAGTAAATTATTAAAATCATGAGCGATACCACCAACCAGCTTACCCAGTGCGTCCATTTTTTGAGTGCGGCGTATTTTTTCTTCCTGCTGGAATCGCTCTGATAAATCTCGTATAAAGCCGGTAAATGATCGTTTGCCATTGTAATTAGATTCTGCAATGGTTATTTCGATTGGAAATATTTCACCATTTTTACGTTGTGCATGAATGATTCTCTCTTTGCCAATGACAGTTGACTTATTGGTGGATAAGTATTTTTCTATAAATTGATCGTGTTCTTTCTTGTATGGTTCTGGCATTAGTTCTGATATGTTTTTACCGATTATTTCATCATCTAGGTAGCCAAACATATTAATGGCTGATTGATTGATGGATAGTATATGACCTTTTATGTCTATCGTAATAATAGATTCGGCGGCAGTCTCAAGTAACATAGTTAGACGTTGTTCGTTTTCTTCGAGTTCTTTTGTTCTTTCTATGACTCGTGATTCAAGTTCGTTATTCATATTCTTAAGGTCATCTTCAGCTTTTATTCTTAAAATAATATTAGAACGAAATACCTGAAGTGAGCGTGACATATCGCCTATTTCATCGTTGTTGTTTTGCCATTTTAAATCAATATCCAGATTATATTGTGCCAGTTGATTCATTGATTTAGTTAAGATAGTAATGCGTCTTGATAACTTATAATAAATAAGCCAGTAAGATAGTATGACAATGATGGTTATGCTAATGGTGGTTACGATAACAATAAAATTACCGGTCTCTATGACTGAGTTGAGTGATTTATGTAGTTGATTTGCTTTTTGTTCCGACTCTTCATATAGTTCATGTGATAAATCAGTAAACGCTTGTAGTGCAGGTGTATCATCAATTTTAACGGTACTGTCAATATGTTGTATAGAAGATACGGATTGGTGCATTTTTTCTATGATATCAAGATTTAAATTGTAGTGATTAAGGGTAGTGCTGATAATGTTTATTGCTTCTTTTTCTGTCTCGCTAAGGTTGAATGTCGCGTAGAACTCAATAGCTGATTTAGCTTGTTGGTAATAAAATTCAGCATTATTCTTGTAAGTTATATTTTTTCTAAGGATATAGTTTTTATAGTTATGTATCATGCCACCGTAGCCGATAGCTTTATGTATAGTATATATGATGTTGTATTTATCTGATTTTCGAGCTAAGTCAGTATTTTTTTCACGGTTGAGTAAATTTAAAGCCTGCAGGGCTTTGGTGTCATCAATTCTTATATCATGATTAACTGGATCAAATATTTTATTCTTACTTCTTATTTTTTCTATCTGGTTTATGGCCAGGCGATAGTTAACAAGAGTCTCCTCCAGGGTTTTAAGTGCTGCAACTTCTGTTGGATTTAATTTGAAGGTTTTGTATCTCAGGATTTTGGCCTGAACTGAGCCAAGATAAGTAATGGCTGTGTATTTGGTTTCCTGGCTGTCACGAAGAAGATAGTTCTTATAGTTATGAATCATGCCACCATAGCCAAGCTCCGCACGAAGTTCATTCAATGCGATAGATTTTTCTGAGCGTGTTTTGTTAAACTGGTTCCAGATATTGCTGATTTTGTACGCGTTATTCAGGCTGGTATTGGCGAGTCCAGCGATAATAAATCCGCAGACTGATAGCAGGATGATGTAGAGATATGTAGTTGTACGTAACTTCACTGTTATTATTATAGAATATAGTTAAATACTAAAGGTATTTGTAACAGCGAAGATGTAGTAAGGAGCTTTAATAAAATCCATATATTTATTGAAGAAATCGATCTGTCCTTATGATTCATGTTGTTATAATATCCGGCTCTGTAAATGACTACAAGAAAAATGTTTATTAGGAAAGCTGTCTGTAGCTAGTGCCTGTTGATCTGAGGCGAATACCAGTATTAATTTATCAGCATATATTTTGAATGCCAGTAAAGCCCTGGCCTGATTTCTCAACAAACTATGTAATATCAGGTTAATACAGTTCATGTTAGATACTAATTAGTGAACGAATAACCCTGTGGTACCACCACTATATTATTATCCGTTACCGTAAAACGTTGTCGATCAATATCCAGGTTCTGACCGATTGTTTCTTTATCGGGTATAACGACATCTTTATCTACGATGCATTTGTTAAGTCTGACATTTTTTCCAATTTTTACATTATCAAATACAACCGAGTTTTCGACGATTGAGTTTTCATCAATGTAAACATTCTGAAATAAAACAGAATGTGCAACATTGCTTCCGGAAATGATAGTACCACCGGATAAAATGGAATTAATAAATACACCTTCTGTACCTGATGATCCTGGAACGGCACGAGCCGGGGGTGTCTGTGACTGGTAGGAGCGAATGGGCCAGTCTGTCTGGTACAGGTCCAGTGGGGGTATAGATTCTAGTAAGTCCATATTGGCCTGGTAATATGATTCAATCGTACCCACATCACGCCAGTAATTATCTGCTGATACCCGTCCTTTCTCTTCGCCAAAATAATGGGCTGTCACATTATGACTGTGTATTAATTCAGGCAAAATATCTTTGCCAAAGTCGTGACTGGAGTTTTCATTCAGGCTGTCTTTTTCAAGTTCTTCGATTAACAGACGGGTTGAGAAAATATAAATACCCATAGATGCCAGTGCATGATCAGGGTCATCTGAACAGGGCTGGATAGTTTGTGGTTTTTCTTCAAACTGGACAATTTTCTGCTCCTCATTGGTGGTCATGATGCCAAACTGATGTGCTTCGTTAACTGGGACTTTCATACATGCGACGGTGACATCGGAGTTGAGGGATTTATGGGTTTCCAGCATAGAGGCATAATCCATGCGATAAATATGGTCGCCTGATAAAATCAGTGTCCATTCAGCATTACTACGATCTAGCAGGTAGCTGTTCTGATGTATGGCATCTGCTGTACCCTGGTACCATTTATTGCCATGGCGCATCTGGGCCGGTACAGGCGTAATGTATTCACCCAGCTCCGGGTTAAAAATAGACCAGCCATCACGTAGATGTTTTTGCAATGAGTGTGATTTGTACTGGGTGAGTACCAGTATCCTGCGTAGACCGGAGTGCAGACAATTGGTCAGAGTGAAATCGATAATGCGGTATTTACCACCAAAGGGTACTGATGGTTTGGCACGTAGGCGGGTTAAAGGTTGAAGACGGGAGCCTTCACCGCCTGCCAGTATGATGGCAATTGTATTATCAATCATGGTTCATTACCTGGTAGCTAGTATATGTCTGCGCTAATTTGGGGCACAGGAGCATGGTCTGAATTTATTGTGCTAATTTGTAGTGCAATATGTCGACTTTAGGGCAACTTAATGCATTCATTTTCTGCACACAGGTTGTAGTGCATAAGTCATACCAGATTGATTGTTGCAGAAAAATATTTTCATAATCACACAGGCAATTTTTAAGAGTATGATATTTACAGTTGATATGTATAGTAAGTTAATCTAATTCAGCTATGCTGGTATAAAACTTGCCAGATGTATATCGAGGATAAAGATACTGGCTTATTAAACAGTGGTTTAAATAAATGGGTGAAATATGAAAATAGCAATGATAGGCCTGGGCAAGATGGGGGCAAATATGGTGCGTCGGCTGGCCGGTGATGGACACGAAGTCATTGCCTATGATGTGAATAAGGATACTGCCCGGGTTCTCGCGGATAAACTGGATCAGGTAACCGCGGCCAGCACGCTGGATGAATTAATTGCGTTACTGGAGCCACCACGTTCTATATGGTTAATGGTACCCCATCAATTTGTTGATCAAAGTATTGAAGCTCTGCTTCAGGCTGGAATGACTAAAGATGACTGCCTGGTTGATGGTGGTAATTCAAATTTCAATATATCCAGGCAACGAGCAGAAAATTTACAGGCCCTGGGAATTCTGTTTGTTGATTGCGGTACTTCGGGTGGAGTCTGGGGACTGGAGAATGGTTATAGCATTATGGTGGGCGGTTCAAGTCAGGCAATAGACAGGCTGCGCCCAGCGCTTGAATCTCTGGCACCGGCAAAAGATAAAGGCTGGGGACATGTTGGGCCTCCCGGCTCCGGGCATTATGTGAAAATGGTTCATAATGGCATTGAATATGGAATGATGCAGGCTTTTGCAGAAGGTTTTGAATTACTCGAAGCTAAAAAAGAAATGGATCTTGATCTACAGCAGGTAGCTGAAATCTGGCAGCATGGTAGTGTAGTACGTTCCTGGTTACTGGATTTAATGGCGGATGCGTTTAAAGATGACAGTAAATTATCTTCGTTAAGTGATTATGTTGATGATTCAGGCGAAGGCCGCTGGACAGTTCAGGATTCAATTGACCTTGCTGTACCTACACCGGTATTAACCCTGGCATTACAAATGCGTTTTCGAAGTCGCCAGGATCCATCCTTTGCTGGCAAGGTACTGAATGCCATGCGTGCTGGATTCGGTGGTCACAGTATTCGTCCTGCAGAATAAAGGTTAGCGAACATCGTGGAAAATGATGACATCAAGCCCTGTCTGGGTGAACCCACAGAACCCACCAATATTGTTATATTTGGTGCCGGTGGAGATTTAACCAAGCGTAAACTGGTTCCTGCACTGATTAAAATGTTGCGTTGTAACCTGTTACATCCTGACAGCAAAATTATTGGTGTTGCGAAAGGTCGAAGTAAAGAACAATGGATTGAAAGTTTACACCTGGGGCTCGAGAAATACGCTGAGATACAGGTTAGTGATCAGCAATGGCAAACATTTTCAAATATGTTAAACCTCGTGCCAGGTGATTTGCAGGATGACCAGACTTATATCGATCTTGCGGCCTCACTTGAACAGCTGAATGAGCATACAAATGCAATGTTTTATTGTGCTGTGCCGCCTGGCTGGTATACCACTATCGCTTCAGGTTTACATAAATTTGGCCTGGCAGATGAAGCAGAAGGCTTTCGCCGTGTCGTCATCGAAAAACCGTTTGGTATGGATTTACAAAGTTCCCGGCAACTTAATCACGAATTACAGTCAGTATTAAATGAATCCCAGATATACCGAATTGATCATTACCTGGGTAAGGAAAGTGTACAAAATTTACTGGTTTATCGTTTTGCCAATAGCATCCTTGAACCCTTATGGAATAGAAACTTTATTGATCATATTCAGATCTCTGCCGCTGAGTCCCTGGGTATTGAATACCGGGCAAATTATTATGAAAAGTCAGGTGCGCTGCGTGACATGATTCAAAGTCATTTAATGCAGGTTATGACCCTGGTGGCTATGGAGCCGCCGGTTGAATTTACAGCCGATGCGGTACGGGATGAAAAAATAAAAGTATTACGTGCAGTACGGCCATTTAACCAGGATGACATAAAGCAACAGGCAGTCGCAGCGCAATATGGTTCAGGTTCTATTGGTGATGAGTCAGTCAGGGCCTATGTCGCAGAAGATGGTGTTTCTCCTGAGTCGGTAACTGAAACATTTGCCGGGGTACGGTTTCATATCGATAACTGGCGCTGGCAGGGTGTGCCATTTATTCTCTGGACGGGCAAGCGTTTGCCGAAACGTGTTTCAGAGATTGTGATTCGTTTTCGTAAACCACCGTTTAATTTATTTGATACCCATGCTATTCCACCCCTGGCAAATTCACTGGTGTTTCGTTTGCACCCGGATGAAGGTATTGCCCTGCGGATGAATGCCAAAATGCCGGGCCTGACAACGGATACTCAGCGCATGGTGATGCGCGCGCCTTATTCTGAAAATGGTGAAGATGTTTCAGATGCCTACGAGGTATTGATACATGATGTACTTACAGGTGATGCAACCCTGTTTTCCCGTGCCGATGAAGTTGAAGAGTCATGGTCAATTATCGAACCGATTATTAATGCCTGGAAGGATCGTATTTCAGTGGAGCGTTACCGCTCAGGAACCTATGATGTGTCGGGAATGGATGCCCTGTTTAAAGACTGTGTCGGTGGCTGGCATCAGCCTAAATGACCATGGCTCATCAATGGCATGTCTACGATACACTTGACCAGGCATCAGTTGCAGCTGCTGATGAACTGGAGAGGCAGATAAATACATGTCTGCAACAACAGGACAGTTGCCATGTGATTTTGCCGGGTGGTAATACACCGGTAAAATGTCTGCAACTGCTGGCTGAAAAAAAATTACCCTGGCAGAAGATTCACTGGTATTTAACTGATGAGCGCTGTTATCCGATTGGTCATGAAGATCGTAATGACAGTATGTTGCAGGAACATTTCTGGTCACGCATTTCAGCAACGAACATTCACAGGATTCAGGCAGATCTTGGGCCGGAAGTGGCCGCCAGCCTGTATCGTGAAACTATACGACCGATAAGTAATTTTGATATCGCTTTTCTTGGAATGGGTCAGGATGGACATACCGCCAGTTTATTTCCAGGTAACAGTGGTTTGAATGATCAACGTTCGGTTATCCCCGTGTATGATTCGCCTAAACAACCTGATGAGCGGGTATCTCTTGGCATTAGTACGTTGCAGAAGGTGAACTTTCGAATGGTGCTGGCTGCTGGAACAGATAAAGCGGATATTATTGCCCGGATAAAAAACCATGAGTCTTTACCCATTAATGATCTGGGAGATATTACCTGGTTTATTGATCATGCGGCGGGCGCTAAATCATAATTATTATTTATTAGTCTATATTTCGGTTGCTAAATATTTATTTGCATTAGCCAATTGTGTGCATTATGTTGGTCGCCTGTATCTTTCTGGTGCAATTCAGTATCCTTTGTTTTTTTGTTTGTAGTAATTGAGCCTTTATAAATGGGCCAGGGCGTGACTGGTAGCTTGGCGTGGTTTTTGCTTTTTTAAATTTTATTAGTATTTAAAGTAATATTAACTTGAGGAGGCATTATTATGAATATGCAGGAAATCCGGGTGATTGCTAAAGATTATGGAATTA
>JAOUQA010000049.1 GCA_029879605.1 Gammaproteobacteria bacterium | reverse complement strand
TGTGGGCTTCAATGGGGGCTTCAGTGGGGGATTCAGTGGGGGATTCAGTGTGGGCTTCAGTGTGGGATTCAGTGTGGGCTTCAGTGTGGGCTTCAGTGTGGGCTTCAGTGTGGGCTTCAGTGGGGGCTTATATAGGCTCACTATTTCCCAACATCAAAGAGTGGAAACATGTCAAACATAAGCGAGGCACATACCCCTTTCAACCAGCGGTGGATTTGTGGCGGCAAGGGTTAGTCCCGAGTCTTGACGGTGAAATATGGCGACTCCATGGAGGCAAAAAAGCAAAAGTATTATTTGAAATCTCAAAAGAGAAACTAGAGGAGGCTTCGTCTTGAACGTCTTGCAGAGATTGTATAATCGTTTGGCGTGTCGCGTGGTGAAGTGGTGGGACATGCCTAAGTGGAAAAGGTTTTTGAACAGTCGCGAGTTGGCGGTGGTTGTTAGGGTTTATGATGAGATGTGGAAGGAATGAAACCATGAGCAGTAAAGAATGTGGAATTTGCCACTCAACAGAAGATTTGGTTGGGCCGTACTGTGGTGGACCTTTCATGTGGTACTGTAAAAGCTGCAAAGCTGTAATTGACGCTTTTTTGATTGAGCAAGAGAGACATCACAGATTGTTATATGGATTGAGGAAAGAGAAGAGGTGCAAACAACAATGAGTTACGACCAGGCAGCATTTGCAGTCGTCAAACTCTTCTTTTTTCTACTCATCTGGCTAATAGGACTCTGTGTCGTCTGCTACATCTTCAGAAAGAAGTAAAAGTGCATACTGCATAATATAAAAGGGGGGAGGTGAGAGTGATTGAAACCAAGAACAAAGATTCTATTAAGTATAGTCGTAATAAAGGCTATATCCTTCGCAATCTTCGCAACTGGCTATTGGATGAAGCATCCTACATAGATAAACTCATCAACAAATTCACGGTTCTGCCGTTCCTACTGTTAATTGCATTATCACCGTTTGCTACACTATATCTGCTTATGACGTTGCCATATCCATTGAACACTATACTTGCCTTACTTGCTTTCATTGGGTTCTCATTCACCTTTGACATCAGAAAGAACCGTTAAATCCCTAACTGCTCTCAATCTTAATCCTTCTTTTTTTGCTTCAAGATTTGTTAATATTTTATGACATTCTTTCAATAAGCCCTATCACTCCACTTTTTAGTTAGCCTTGTTCCACGCTTCACATACCGGTGAGCGGTATCTACTCTATCCCAATCAAACCAATGAAGCAAATCCTCCTCTGTTGCGTCATGCTCGGCCATACTCGTTGCAAGGGATTCTCGGAATAGGTGACACCACGCTTTAGGATTCAACGCTTTAATCTTGTTCCAAGCATGTTGCCTTGAGATATACCCATAAGCTGACCGGGTGCTCGGAAACAAATACCCTTTCTCCACTCCAATAATATACCGGATAATCGGTTTAACAAAAGCATGCTTCCTTGTCTTACGTTTCAAATAAGGCTTAGGCATAGAATCAGCTTTCTTACTTGCTTTCTTGAGAACATTAAACTGCACAAACAAATAGGTATCATCAAACCAGATATCAGACCGTTTCAGCTTAATGACTTCACTGATCCGTTTTCCAAACACTGCAAGGATACAGACTAAACACTGTAACCAGGGTTCATATTTTGCAGACTCTAACATATCCGTGATCTCTGAGGGCCTTAAAATATCATCTCTTTTCGTTGTAACTTTTGGCATGATGTTAAATTAATGTTGGTTTCATATAAACCTTTTGTCAAAAGTATAGTTTTGTAAACACAATGTTAAATAGAGTTTTTTAGTCACCAAATTAGCCGTGTTATACCACCACCTACGTTTGTGACACGTGACATTCCTTCAATTCTTTGAAACGTAAGGATAAATATTTCCTTAACATTCTTGCGACTGCAAAACGGTGAACAGGGGGATCAAAGGAATCACCTATCGCTTGCATACTACTTCCTTGACCGTAAAGTAAGGCTGCTTTTTCGTATATTGAAAGTTTCTTCATATCATATTCTCTTTCTAACGAGAAAGAGGCTATATCCTTACTCCAAAACTTGACGGTTGTTCTTGGAATATTCCGGATAACATAAACTTGTCTTGATAGTTTGTTTCTAACCTCTGCAAATTTTTTATTTAGTTTTCTTATCCGGCAATCAAGAAGTTCTGAACCTAAAAAACGTGAGTCTATCAGTTTTTCGGTTGGTGCTATAGCGGTGAAGGTTGCATCATAATGTCTAACTAACTGTATAATATCTATAATCACTTTATTCATCTGGGCCATAAATCTCATTCGTGATATGTGTTTTCCAGCTTCATCAAAAATAAAATATTTTCTACCTTTTACCATAAGCCAGTTTTCTAAGTCGTAATAGTTACTGATATTATCGCATCTTTCATCTTTTGTCTTTATATTTGAAGCCATGCGCGTAATTAACCCTAATTCCATAGCATCTTCACCCATACGTAGTGAGAAATCTGTTTTTCCATCCTCTTTATGACCAGACATCATAATAACAGCGCTATCACGTTTAAACAGAGAGACTAAATCCTCATGCATGTTAATAATCCTCTACTTTCGTGGTATCGCCTAAAATCATACTTGTTCTTGTTAATTCCTTTAATGTTGGTAGCAAATTTGCCATTCCTTTAAACTCTAAAAGTTTTTCAAAAATTTTAATGTGATCTGCCTTTGGATTTTTCCGTTTCCAACGTAAAAACCTAAGGATTGCTATTTTTCTTGCTTCATCATAACCTAATTTAGCAAATAATTTGAAAAGTTTATGTTTAGCGGAGACACGGCCCCCAAGATATACATATCGTTTCCATTCTAAAGGGTCATAATCACTCACTGCTTTCTACCTTCTTACCTCTATGCCAAAACCGTTTCTTCTGTGTTCCTTCCCTTTGTCTTTCACCAGAACTCGAGAAAATGCCTATTCCGGCTGCTTCCGTTGGTTTGCTTGCTTTTTCATAATCAATAAATTCCCCTCTCCCCAAGCCCTTATCACTAACCATACTATCTGAAAGGTGGTCATACATTATACGAAATGTATCTATTCCATAAGATTCTTGAAAGGAATAAGCAAGTTTTATTCCTTTGATTTGTGGCTTATTTAATCTACTCATAGTCTTTTTGTTTTTGGGATCAGACAATTCTTTATGCTTATCAGATTCCTTCCTATAACCTAATTCTCTTAAAATTGCTTCATCAACTTTATCGTTAAATTCTTTTTCATCCATTAGAGCAACCCCATTCTGTTAGCCATAAAGAAAGTTAGAAAGAGATTTGCAGCAATCAGAATGGCTAACATAACAAACATCATATTACTCATAGGTTTGCTTTTCAATTCAGCCATGTAAGCCTCTTTCTCTGCAAATTGTATGATTTCTTCATCAGTCCATAAATGTTTTAGTTTAGTAACCAAAGCCTTCTTAGAATCTGGATTGTTTTTTCCAGTTTCTTCTTTCTCCCATTTCAAAGCCTTCCTCGCGTTCTCTGGAATAACAACCATCAAATTAGGCCTTCTCCAAAAAGCATAAAACGGTTTCTTCTCAATAAAAACGTCTTGTGGCGCAAATTCGGGCTTCCAATGCTTGTTAAACTTGAGAAAATGACCTTTTGTAGCAACCTTCTTAACCGCATACTGCATACTTGGGCTTAACACTAAGGCTTTGAGTTTTCCCTTTGATTTTAACGCCATAAGAATAAGTAATCCTATCATGGCTGCGAAATACAAGGGCAATATGACTTGAAAGAGCATATCGAGAAAATTCATTTCTTTTTCCCCTTTACTTTGTCAATATAAGAATTATAACTAATTAACAAAAGGAATATTGTTAAAAACAAAAAGATATCTCTGTATAAAAGTGGTTCAGGGATTATCCATGTTAAAACAAGAATTATGCCTAATGGTATTAAAGTTAATCCAAGAAAAATTTTGTGGATGTTCATTTCTTTTTCCCCTTCTGTAATTTAGAACCAAAAACTCTGAGAATTGGATAAATGAATAAACCGAAACTAATCCCCATTATAAAAGGTGTTAATTGATTTAAGGTTTGATAGGCAGATCCAAACCATAGAGTTCCTAAAATGACAAGACAAATATAGAATATAGAATGTTTCTTAGATAGCACAATCATTTCTTTTCCTTCCATCTACTCCACAATTTTTGTGCAAGCCATTTCATATCATTCACGCCTCTATGTTCAAGATACAGACTTGTTAGCATGCCTGACGCGAATATTATGAGTGCTAACTGTTCAAAACTCAATTTTGATTCTCCTTTTTTGGTTTTGTTTTATAGACTATTGATTCCAAAGTGATGATTAAAGAAAATCCAGAAACACAAGTATAAAAAACCATAATCATACTTCCATAGGCTTCTTTGAAAGCTCCAATGGAAAATACCCAACATATTGTTACGAGCATCATTGAAAAAAGGAAGAGTGCTTGACGTACTCTACTAACTTCCATTTTTATTTCTCCATTTGATAAAGTTTCTTCCTCAAAAACCGGTGAACCTTATAAGACGCATTAAGACGATCAGCCTGTCCTAAAACGTCATGCAACAAGATTGTTATATCAATGAGTAAAGCGAGCATCAAAGTGGCAATTATGGCCCACCACTCCTGATAATGCAAATGCAAAAGCAACCTTAACTGTTCACCTAAAAAGACACTTGACACCGTGAATGTTGTTATGATATAAAAAAGGTTCTCGGTTGATCTTATGGAACGCATAATTTTATATTTACATTTAACAATATAAGTGTGACGGTAGTATTATATAATGTCACATTAGAAGCTTATGTAAAAGAAAAATGGAGGAAAAGCAAAACATGGAAATTACAAAGCCGGCGATTCTGATTGGAGTATTGATCTCGGTGTTGTTCTTGGCTGCCTTGATGCCTACAATAGTAGCTTTCATTCAAGGCACTACACATGTGGATACGACTACGTGGAACTTTACCGGTAGCTCTGGAGCTGCTGCCTTGTGGCTTCTAATACCTTTGATAGTCATTGCTGCTGCTGCTCTCGGATTCGTAAAAGACATGATATAACATAAAGGTGATCAAGAGTGGAACTAACAAAACCAGCAATCTTGATTGGAGTATTGATCTCAATACTATTCTTAGCAGCATTGATGCCAACAGTTGTCCTATTCATTCAAGGCCCAACCTACGTCAATACTACTGCCTGGAACTTTACCGGTGCATCTGGAGCTGCCTCTCTATGGCTTCTACTACCCCTAATCATAATCGCAGGCGCAGTATTGAGCTTTGTGAAGGACTTGATTTAAACATTGAAACTCCGCTATATCCTTCCCCTCTCCCTTTTTTTAGTCTTAACCCTAACAATTTCATGTTTTCCTCAAAGTGTAAATGCTCAAGATAGTTGGTTAGAGAATTGGAATTACCGAAAGCAACATTTCATCGCTTATGCATCTGGAGCCGGAACAGACTATCAAGTAAAAATTAGAACTTACTTTGAATCGGTGGCAGTAGGCAATTTCAGTTTTGTAAGTAGAACCGGTGCTGATAAGGGGGCTAATCAAGGCGTTGCAAGTGACGGATCATACTATTACACAGCCGGAGCTGCACCGGCCGGAGCTGATCCCTACGAGTATATTCAGAAATTTAATGCTTCAGATTGGAGCCAAGTAGCAAGCCATAACTGCACACTTGATGAACCAACCGATAAAACACAAGTCAATAACATCTATCATAAAGACGGTTATCTCTACTTAGGAGCTAACAACTATAATATCTATCCAATTGAAGGATGGATCGTAGTTTACGATGCGAGTGATTTGAGTTTTGTAGAATATCATTCAGTGGGCGAAAGAGAATGTGAAGGTTGCGCCTACTATGGTGGTTACTGGTGGGTGATTGCTGGAAACGTAGAATATATCACGCAATATGATACGAGTTGGAATGAAATAGCCACCTACACGCTATCATACTGTCCACATCAAGGTACAGCGAGATATTGCACAGGTTATCAAGGGGTGATGTGGATTGACAATTTCCTATATGTAAACATTCACGATTCCTCGGCAGAGGATTTCCTTGATTGTTACCAATGGACAGGATCAGGATTTACCGCAGTAAAAAGAATGGTTAGGCCCTCTATAAACTGCGGTCAGGGTTTAAGTCTTGATCCAGATGGTGAAACGGTTTGGTGGGCCGAAAGAAGTTATGGAGTAGATGACCACCGAGTTATCAAAACCACCATTGATACAAGTGGATATGCTGTTAGTTTGGAACAACATTGTCGAACTGATTTTGGCGATGTAAGATTTGTTGATGATGACGGAATCACCTTATTGAGCTATTGGATGGAAGAGAAACAGGATGGCGTTTACGCTGATTTTTGGGTTGAAATCCACGACAGTCTAAGCTATACTAATCAGAGCATTTACGCCTATTATGGCAATCCTACCGCAACCACCACAAGTTATGGCTTTAACACATTCTTATTCTTTGATGATTTCAACCGAGCAAACAACCCTATTGTTGGGTTGGGATGGAGTGAATTTGACGAGCTTGGAGGAACAAACTCGATAAGCAATTACATGCTTAAACAAAACGATATTTCCATAACTGAAAACGTGGAAATAGAACACTATTACAACTATACTTCTAATCATGCCTATGTATTTAAAGTGAGAACGACTGACTGCACACCAGACATTTACATGATGACCACTCTGAATCAATACAAAACTGATCATGTCACTTTCTATAAAATAGAAACTGATTTACTCCAATTTTTCAATGGCACTGCATACACAACCATTCAAACGGTAGAGGATAACACTTGGTATAAAATCGAAACCTACTTAGACAACGCAAACGATGAATACACGATTTGGGTTGATGATGTGGAACAAGTTTCTGATGAATCTTACATTAACGCTGGTTACCCGGAGTATCTTAGTTATACTACTGCAACGAATGATCAGAACTGGCAAACATACTATGATAATGTGTATGTCCGGAAGAGAGTTGACCCTGAGCCTGTTCATGGAACATGGGGGGCTGAACAAATATATACTGAACCACCAATAGTAGGGCCTGATGTGAACCTTGTCGAATTGCCTGTTCAATTAGCGGAACATTGGGGGATTAGTAGTTTTGCAGCTGGTATTTTTATGAGTGGTCTCTTATCGTTTGGCTTCTTGCTTGCACTTCTATTAATTCCCAAAAAGCCTTCAATCCTTGCCACGATGATTGTTGGTTTTTGTGTTTTAGGCTTCTGTATCGCAATAGGTTGGTTGCCTTACTGGATTATGCTTTTGATTAGTTTATTGATTGCTGCTATATATGCTTCAACAATTAAGAAGATGATGTAACATGCCTTGTGGGAGAAAGAGGAAAAAACAGAGAATTATTAGAAATAGGAGAAATAATCTTGACTGATGATGATTTAGGAAGTAGAATTATTTTTATAATAACTTTTTTAGGCATTTTCATTGTTTTAGTGGGAATGATATATGCTGAATCTCCCGAACTTATGGCCGCACAACCTCAATATAGAGATGTAAGTATTCCAGAAGAGCTTGAAGCGTTTGAAGTTCCAGTTTATAGTTACCAATCATTCAATATAACCTGGACTGCTGAAGGTTCTTTTACTCAAGACTTTGACTTTGACGATCATACAACACCTTTTACTTATCGGTTTACCGCATGGAACACAACCAACGATTACAGTTATGATCCAGTCGTGCTCTTCATTCAATGGGATTCTTACCCCTGGTCAGGTCACGGTTTAGATTTTTGGCAAGAGGATACAAACTACGATACTAATTTAGCCTTTGCCACAATGGATACAATATACAATGAAACCGGAGAATTAATATTTTCTGTGAAAACTGAAGATACTCAGCAGCTTTCTTTTCTTTGTTCTTTCCGATGGAAT
Source organism: Gammaproteobacteria bacterium (assembly GCA_029879605.1). Lineage (GTDB taxonomy): Bacteria > Pseudomonadota > Gammaproteobacteria > SZUA-229 > SZUA-229 > JAPHQX01. The sequence goes on along the minus strand of JAOUQA010000049.1, from coordinate 1,786 downwards.
GAAACAACTTATAGCACACCTTCCGAGGCTTTACACAATGAGGGTATGCTGGTATATGTGGGCCTTACTTGGGAACAAGAAATGAGTGCTTTGAATGCATGGAGTATTATTACAATGGTTTTGTTCTTTCAACTACCAGATATACATCCAGCTTTAAGTTTGATTATAGGCCTTCCTATCTGGGTAAGCATAAGCTACATTATTTTCACGATCATAACAAAGATTGTTGAAATGTTCCCATTCACATGAGGAAATGTTATGGAGAAAGCTTTACTCATTAAAACTAATGCTAACATGGATATGAGTGATATTCTACAGGTAGCGAAACTGAAGGAAGTAAGCTTTACCGCAAACCTAATAAGATTTCTGTTGTAGATATATTACATTCACGTTATGGCGTGATAGCGGTTGTTCAAAATCTGGATGGTTGTAACCAGAGCAAATGAATGAGAAGTGAAAGATAGAACACAAAATTTAGGGGTTATCGCTTGTTTACTTATCATAATTGTTATCAATATCCCAATGTTCTTTTATAATTACGGATTAAGTCAGACAGGTTGCACAGAATTTGGAAAATACGTACTTTCGCCTTATTTTATGGTTTATTCCCTTGTTAGGTGGAGAATAACATGATAAAAAAGTGGCCATGTATTGTTTTTCTGTTGTTTCTACTCGCGAGCTTGTTTGTTTCTCCTATTCACGCGCAAGAAGATGATGAAGAGGAAGATCCCTGGATAGAAATTTACCTTAACAAAGAAATACTTATGATGTTCATGGGTATTGGTGGTTTTCTCATGTGGATTGCTTCACCGGTTTCACTTGTGTATTATGCTAAGAATGATGATTTGGAAAATGCTTTTACTTATGGTTTGATGTTCTTTGTCATAGGCATGGCCTTAGTTATAGGATGGTTATGGGGATGAAAGATAGAACACAAAATTTAGGGGTTATCGCTTGTTTACTTATCATAATTGTTATCAATATCCCAATGTTCTTTTATAATTACGGATTAAGTCAGACAGGTTGCACAGAATTTGGAAAATACGTACTTTCGCCTTATTTTATGGTTCCCATATCAATTATATGTATAATTAAGTCAATTTATAATATAAGCAAGGTGAACCAAAAGGAGATAAAAAAATAATGTTATCAACTTTTGTTGCAACAGAAATACAGGAAGCCTTCTATGAACTATTCTTTGGAGTTCAAGGAGGATGGATCGGATTTCTCCTGGTAGCCTCAATCATGCTTTTGGTTACTGCTAAAGTCAAATATTCTGGAATCATGTTCATGGTTGTTTCCGTAATGATGGGAATGATGATGGCTGAACAATTAGCGGTAGATAATAATTTGATGTGGTGTATGCTCATGTATTTTGCTATGCCTGGATTCTTGTTTTTAGTTATGGTTAAGGGAGGTAAATCAAGTTTTTGAAAAGGCATGCATGCATACTTATTCTCTGTCTCTGGGTCCTCTCCGCAGCCTTTATTCCCTTCACTGTTGGACGGGACCCTGTTTTAGATTATCTCTTAGTTTTCAGCCTAACATAATTCCTGTGGATGTGTGGTTTTGAGAAAGCATCTTCTATACCTCTATTTTATAATCTTGATTCTATCTTTAACTCTACCTCTTGTTTCTAATATTATTCAAGCTTCACCAGATACAGAAACTTTAAGACCTAATGGCATCGGTACATTCTCAGAACTTATTAAGGGAGGAGATTCTCTATTTGAAGTCTACTCTATCGATTCGTTCAACAATGATAAGACTGGTTGGACAAAATATG
>JAOUQA010000428.1 GCA_029879605.1 Gammaproteobacteria bacterium | reverse complement strand
TAATATTGCCGGTGGATTAACCATTGGTATGTCCCAGCATGACATGGTGCTGGGTGATGCCGTACGTAACTATACGTTATTAACCATTGGTGATGGACTGGTTGCACAGATACCATCGTTACTTCTGTCCAGTGCCACCGCGATTATTATTACCCGCGATTCAAGAAAAAGTGACCTGGGGCAACAGGTCTTTAACCAGATGTTTAATAATCCCTCGGTATTATGGATTACCGCGGCGATTATGGGTGTGCTTGGCATTATTCCCGGCATGCCGAACCTGGCTTTTTTAACACTGGCAGGAATACTGGTTGCCGGTGCGCGATACATGGAGCATCACCAGGCGAGTGGGGAAGTGATAACGGGTGAAACAGCCGTTAATGCTTTGCCCGATGAGTCATCTTCCGTTGCACATATGCCTGAGGAAGTGCGCGATTTAAGCTGGGATGATGTACAACTGGTAGACCTGGTTGGCCTGGAAGTGGGTTATGGTCTTATACCCATGGTCGACAGGAAACAGGATGGTCAGCTGTTAAATCGTATTAAAGGTGTACGTAAAAAACTCTCCCAGGAACTGGGATTTTTAATTCACCCGGTTCATATTCGTGACAATCTTGACCTGCCGCCCAATGCTTATCGAATTACTTTGATGGGTGTCCCGGTAGGTGAAAATGAAGTTCATCCCGATCGTGAAATGGCAATCAATCCAGGGCAGATTTTTGGAGCCCTGCAGGGTATTCAAACCCGTGATCCTGCGTTTGGTCTTGAGGCAATGTGGATTGATGCTGGCCAGAAAGACCATGCCCAGTCACTGGGTTATACCGTTGTTGATCCAACCACGGTTATTGCAACCCATTTAAACCAGTTATTACATGACAATGCCCATGAATTGCTGGGTCATGAAGAGGTTCAGCAGTTACTGGATAACCTGGCAAAACAGTCACCCAAGCTGGTTGAAGACCTGGTGCCCAAGCTGATGCCATTAAGTGTCGTGGTGAAAGTGATGCAGAACCTGTTAAGTGAAGGGGTGCCGGTACGGGATATTCGTACCATTGCCGAAGTACTGGCTGAACAGGGTGGGCGTACACAGGATCCACACGAGCTTACCGCCGCAGTTCGCATTGCCCTGGGTCGCGCCATTATTCAGAAAGTCATCGGGCTGGATAATGATTTGCCCGTGATTACTCTTGAGCCCGCACTGGAACAGTTATTAATGCAGTCACCCCAGGGTGCACCCCAGGGTTCACTGGGTATTGAGCCGGGACTGGCAGACCGGTTATTCAGATCGCTGGAAGAGGTAACCCGGAAACAGGAAATGGCAAACCAGCCAGCTATCCTGGTTGTTGCGCCTAATTTAAGGCTCTGGTTATCGCAGTTAGTCAGGCATTCGATTTCAGGTTTGACGGTACTTTCTTATAGTGAAATACCGGATAACAAAAATATTAAAGTTGTTGCTGCCATTGGTGCAGATCAGTAGTCAATCTGGAGATAAATATGAAAGTTAAACGTTTTGTTGCAGAAGATATGAGGACTGCACTCAAACAGGTCAAAGAAGATATGGGGGCGAATGCCGTTATATTATCCAATCGCAAGATTGGTAATCAGACTGAAATACTGGTGGCAGATAGTTATGATGAATCATTTATTAATCAGGCACTGGATGATACCTTAAACAGTCAGCAAAATTCGGTGGCTTCAGCTGCGACGGGTGGAGCCACTGCCGGCTATAATGCCTTGTCTCGCACAGAGGGTAATCGATTCAATGTTGCACCTGAGAGGCGTATTCCCCAGGCCCAGGTTAAAAACAGTCCTGTGCCACCCAGTGCCAGTGCGAAACCAGGTGTCTCCAGTGCCAGTAAAAAACACCCGGCAGATAACCTGTTTCAGTCATCCATTATAAATAGTGATCTATCGGCAATGCATGATGAGCTGAAAACACTCAAGACCATGATTGAGAGTCAGCAGTTAATGAATGACTGGGGTCAGTTATTAAGAAAGCATCCGTTACGAGTCACTTTATATAAACGACTGACCGAACTTGGTTTGAGCCAGGATGTGTGTAAATACCTGGTTAAGGGGCTGGATGAGACTCAGGATACTGAACATGCACTGCAGGCCGCGTTAAAGAAAATGATGCACCTGATTACTGTGATTGATGACGATATCCTGAATCGAGGTGGTGTTTATGCCATGGTGGGGCCAACCGGTGTGGGCAAGACAACCACCATTGCTAAACTGGCGGCCCGGTTTGCAATGCGTCACGGTCAGAAGCATGTAGCTTTAATCAGTACGGATAATTACCGTATTGGTGCTCATGAACAGCTCATGACCTATGGTCGTTTACTGGGTGTGCCCGTACACAGTGTCGGTAATGCCCAGGAATTACAGCAATTATTACAAAAGCTGCATGATAAAAAACTGGTGCTGATTGATACGGCCGGTATGAGTCAGCGTGATGTGCGATTAAGCGAACAGTTTGTTCATGTTGGTAGCCAGCAGTCATTAATAAAATCCTATCTTGTTTTATCAGCAAACGCCC
>JAOUQA010000048.1 GCA_029879605.1 Gammaproteobacteria bacterium | reverse complement strand
ATCTGATTTACACCTTTCGGCTGAGCTGCCACCGATGATACGTGTCGATGGTGATGTACGAAGAATTAATGTAGAAGCTCTGAGGCACGAAGACATACACGGTATGGTGTATGACATCATGAATGACAAGCAACGTAAGACATTCGAGGAATACTGGGAAACGGATTTTTCCTTTGAAATTCCAGGTCTGGCGCGTTTTCGTGTCAATGCTTTTAATCATAACCGTGGTGCTGGTGCCGTTTTTCGTACTATCCCGTCAAAAATTCTGACGCTTGAAGAGCTGGGCGCACCTAAGATTTTCAAAGAGATTGCAGAAACCCCCAGGGGGATTGTACTTGTGACTGGCCCAACAGGTTCGGGTAAATCTACCACGCTGGCAGGTATGGTTAATCATGTAAATGAAAATGATTATGGTCATATTTTGACCATAGAAGACCCGATTGAATTTGTTCATGAAAGTAAAAAGTGCCTGATGAATCAGCGTGAAGTTCATCGTGATACCATGGGTTTTGCAGAGGCATTACGATCTGCATTGCGTGAAGATCCTGATGTTATTCTGGTGGGTGAGATGCGTGACCTTGAAACAATACGCCTGGCCTTGTCAGCAGCTGAAACAGGGCATCTGGTATTTGGTACCCTGCATACCAGTTCAGCAGCAAAAACCGTTGACCGTATTGTGGACGTGTTCCCTGCCGCTGAAAAAGACATGGTAAGAGCCATGTTGTCAGAATCACTGAAAGCAGTTATTTCTCAAACACTGTTGAAGAAAATAGGTGGTGGTCGTGTTGCAGCCCATGAAATCATGATTGGTACGCCTGCGATACGTAATCTGATTCGTGAAAATAAAGTAGCGCAAATGTATTCGGCTATTCAGACAGGTCAGTCTATTGGTATGCAGACCCTGGATCAAAACTTGAAAGAGTTAATTGATCGAGGACTGGTAACCAGAGATGAGGCTAAGTCGAAGGCAGCTAATAAAGACAGTCTGTAGACTGATTATCATTAATTAAAAAGATTTCTGGAGACTGGTATGGATAGAGATAAGGCTATCCGCTACATGCACGATTTATTGCGCATGTTAGTTCAAAAAAATGGTTCTGATTTGTTTATAACGGTTGGTGCAGCACCATCAATGAAAATTGATGGCAAGATGACCGGCTTATCCAATCAGGTGCTAACGCCTCAGCATACTCAAACCCTGGTGCGTTCAATTATGAATGATAAGCAACTGGCAGAGTTTGAATCTGAGCAGGAAGTTAATTTTGCCATCAGCTTGCCCGGGGTATCGCGTTTTCGTGTTAATGCTTTTACACAGCGTGGATCAATGGGTATGGTGTTGCGTGTTATACAGTCTGAGATTCCCAAGTTTGAAGATTTGCAATTACCCACGGTGTTGCAGGATGTTGCAATGACCAAGCGTGGGCTGGTTGTATTCGTTGGTGCAACCGGGTCGGGTAAATCGACATCGTTAGCAGCAATGGTAGGATATAGAAACCAGAATAGTTATGGCCATATTATTACTATTGAAGATCCGATCGAATTTGTACATCAGCATGGTAACTGCCTGGTTACTCAGCGTGAAGTAGGTGTTGATACAGAAAGTTTTGATGTCGCTCTGAAAAATACTTTGCGTCAGGCGCCGGATGTTATATTAATTGGTGAGGTTCGTGATCGTGAAACCATGGAGTATGCCATAGCTTTTGCCGAGACAGGGCATTTGTGTTTGTGCACCTTGCATGCCAATAGTACTAATCAGGCACTAGATAGAATAATTAACTTTTTCCCTGAAGAGCGGCGGAACCAATTATTAATGGATTTGTCTTTGAACTTGAAAGGTGTTATCTCACAGCGATTGATTCCTCTTAAAGGTGGTGATGGCCGGGTGCCAGCAGTTGAAGTAATGCTGGCTACGCCGATGATGTCGGATTTGATTTTCAAGGGTGAAGTTCATGCCATGAAAGAGCTTATTTCAAAATCAAATGAATATGGTATGAAAACATTTGACCAGGCATTGTTTGATTTGTATGAAGAGGGCCTGATTACATATGAGGATGCCCTGAGAAATGCTGATTCTATAAATGATCTACGTTTGCGTATTAAATTACAGGGTAAGGATTCCAAGAAAGAAGACATTATGGATGGTCTTGATGGATTACAGATTGAGCAGGATGAAAAAGACAATCCAAATCGTATGAGATAATTTCCGGATTTATATATGAAACTTGATCCTTATTTAAAATTAATGGCAGAAAAAGGAGGTTCTGATTTATTCTTTACCACTGGGGCGCCTATATCAATGAATATTGAAGGTACTTTACGTCCTGTGGGTAAGCAAAAAATGATGCCTGGTCAGGTAAAGGATCTTGCTTACAGCATTATGGATGACCAGCAGCAAATGGGTTTTGAAGCAACTATGGAAATGAACCTTGGCTTGTCTATGGCAGGTTTAGGTCGATTTCGAGTCAATGTTTATACGCAGCGTGGTGAAGTCTCTATGGTTATTCGCCATATCAAGGCGGATGTCCCAACCATTGACCAGTTGAATTTGCCTCATAAATTAAAAGATATAATGATGAACCGGAAGGGTTTGGTGCTGGTGGTAGGTTCTACCGGTTCTGGTAAATCAACAACCCTGGCTTCAATGATAGATTATCGTAATGAAACGACATCTGGCCATATTCTAACAATCGAAGATCCAATTGAGTTTATGTTTCACCATAAGAAGTCAATTGTTGGGCAACGCGAAGTTGGTCTTGACACGCTCTCTTATGAAAACGCATTACGAGAAGCCATGCGTGAAGCACCTAACGTGATTATGATTGGTGAGGTGCGTGATCGTGAAACAATGGAGGCTGCAATTCAGTATGCAGATACCGGGCATTTGTGTTTATCTACTCTGCACGCGGTGAATGCCAACCAGACGCTAGATAGAATTTTGAGCTTCTTCCCGCCAGATGCGCGTAATCAAATTTTGATGGATATGTCGATGAATCTGCAGGCTATTATTTCACAAAGACTTGTAGTTGGTATGAAGGGAAAACGAGTTGCGGCAATAGAAATTTTAATTAACTCACCCTATATTTCAGAATTAATCCGAAAAGGTGAATTCAATGAAATAAAAGAAATTATGGAGAAGGGTGAGGCAGAAGGTATGCAGACATTTGACCAGTCATTATATACCCTGTTTAAGCAAGGAAAGATTGATCTAAAAACGGCGCTGGGTAATGCGGATTCCCGTAGTAACCTGGAATGGAAAATTAATTTTGGTGGCGGTGTGGATAACAAGGATGATTCAGAAAATGGTGGATCCAGATCACCAGGAAGTGAGATGAGTGATTTACCGGAAGTGAATTAGTTAAACGAATAATTAAGTTCATTATTTATTAAATACCACTAAATAATAGCCTCAGTATTACTGGATTAATAGAGCTGAATTGATTTCGATCAAATTTGATCTTTTATGGATAAGTAGTATAGAAACCCGGTACATGCATTATTCATCCAAACATTAAGTATGTGAGGTAGTGATATGAGTGAGTTAAGCAGAGACTTCAGTGGTTTTTGCGCATCATGCGTTGCAATTATTGTTGGTATTGTTGCTCTGGTGTCATTGGCAGTACTAGTCTGGGTTCAATTGCTGTAATTATTCAGTTGTTCTATATTGAAGTCACTAAAAAGCCACGATGTATGTGTGGCTTTTTAGTGGCAGGGATTTATATTCCAATTGCACTGATTGTCCAGCAGGAGCCGCCTGCAATAGCTGTGGAGTGATGTTTTAGTATTTTTTCTTCAATAGCAGTACTTTGTTTTCGTGTTGTGTCAACCATAAGCAGTACCTCGCCATGTTTTAAAGCATCTTCGAATTCATCCAGGTGAACTCTTGGAATCAGGGTGGCAAATAGATCGCCAAGAATAAAGGTAAATGCCATGATTATAATAGATGCAATTGCTATGGAATTCATGTTAAAGAAAAGTGATATAGCAAATGAGAGTAAAGCCAGGAAAAAAATACAGAAATTACAGTTCCATGCAAAGTCTTCAATAAGGTGACTGATGTCCATTCGTTGCCATTTATTTGATGCTGGTAGAGATTGTGCCGAAGGCTGATGTCTAATAATTGCATGAATATTGTTTTTGCGTACACCAAGCTCAAGCAGGTCGGGTATGACGTTTTGTGCTAGACGCTCATTTGGCAGAAGAAAGTAGAGTCGAAGAAACATAATAGTGCAGCCTTAAATTATCTAAGTTAAATTGCTTGTGAATGCGCAATCAAATTATATTATCCTTCAGCAATATAATCGTCAGAGTCATTGCCTGTCAGAGTGATCAGGTCATTGCTGTCCTGATCGTGCTTCCATGCGAGAAACTGATCACGAGATTCTTCGGTTTCAAAATATATTTCAAGACCATTCATCCCGTCGCCTTCATAAATGCACGGGTGAGAATCAGGGTTAGTAACTTCGTTGAAGGTCATAGGGTCAGTGGTTATACGTATATGCATGGTGGGTACTCCTGTAAAGCTTATGGTACTAAAAGCTTAATGATCTTAAATGTGAATAAAAGAAGATAAATGTGAGGGAATTTAGATAAGCAGTTACTGGAAGTGTCAGTAACAGATAATTATAGTTGTCATAAAACAGGCGAGGTCAGGGGAATAACTCATGCCTGTGAAGTATACCGGGGTTTTGTAATGTTGGGTGTACCAGAATAGACGGAAAATACATAAGAATAGGTTTCTACAGGGCCAAACACAGTTGAGAAGGTTTTTAACAATCATTAAGTCGCAGTTACACATTTAAATAAGGTTAGCCAGTATTGCAATAGAACAAGGCGTGTACTACTGCAAGTTAGAATCTATTCGGTTATAAAGTTTTAGAGTAATGACAGCAAGTAGTGTTGAGGCGCTTGTGTTTAGTATGATTGGGGGTAATAAATTTACTTCTCTGTAATCCTGTAAGTGCTTTAGGCGTATAGGTGGGAGCTACTGAATACTCTATGTGTTTAAAGATAGAAATATACAAATGCTATTAAAGGTGTGAATGACTACTGTTTTTCCGGAAGTAGAAATGGATTTATCTGCATGAAGTAATAATATTGAACTATTATATGTGAATGTAGGTTGAACAGGGTGCAGTTATTATATGTGTTATTTTGCTCGTCATGCATGTCATGGCATATCGCATCATAGGTTGATAATAATGAGACCTGACCAGATATAATCGAGCATATATGGGGAATATGAATGTTAAAGTATTATAAGTTGCTGGTCATTGTATTGTGTTGTGTGGCATCAGTAAATGCCAGGTCAGATAATCCGGCCTGGGCAAAAACAATTGAACGCGTTACAGACTCAATAATTACTATTCGGGTTGATGCAACGCGTGCATTTGATACTTCGATGAATAATACGACCCAGGCAACTGGTTTTGTTGTTGATGCAGAGCGGGGAATAATTTTAACAAATCGTCATGTTGTTCAATCAGGACCTGTGGTTGCTGAAGCACTGTTTTCTAATCGTGAAGAAGTTGAGTTAAAGGCTATTTACAGGGATCCAGTCCACGATTTTGGGTTTTTCCAATATAAGCCGGTTGATTTGAAATTCATAAAACCAGTTAGTTTAAAATTAAAACCTGAAAAAGCAAAAGTAGGACGTGAAATACGAGTTATAGGCAATGATGCTGGTGAGCAATTGTCGATTCTTGCAGGCACCCTGGCAAGACTGGATCGTCCGGCGCCCTATTATGGGCATGGCAGATATAATGATTTCAATACATTCTATTATCAATCAGCATCAGGTGTATCTGGTGGTTCATCAGGTTCGCCTGTAATTGATATAAATGGTGATGTATTGGCGCTTAATGCGGGAGGTAGTCGTCAGGCTGCCTCAAGTTTTTTCCTGCCTCTTGAAAGGGTCGTGCGGGCACTTAAACTGATACAGAAAAAACAGAAAGTGACTCGCGGAACTTTACAAACAACATTTAGTTATACGCCTTATGATGAAGTTAGACGCCTGGGGCTGACAGCGAAAACTGAGGCGCAATTAAGAAAAATTAATAATGGAGTTGGAGTGCTGGTGGTCGAATCTGCTTTACCCGGTGGTTCAGCTTACCAGGTATTAGAGGTAGGTGATGTCCTGCTTAAAGGTGGCGTAGATAAAAAGAAACTTAACTGGATGCGGCGATTCGAAGAACTGGAAAAGTTATTTGATGATAATGTGGGTAAGAAGATATTTCTATTAGTTGAACGCAATGGGAAGCAGGAAAAGCTGGCTATTACAGTAGATAATTTGCATGCTATTACGCCAGATAATTATTTGACGTTTGGTGAAGCAGTAGTGCATGACCTGTCTTATCAGCAGGCAAGACATCTTAATCGTCCGGTTGAAGGGGTTTATGTTGCCCAGCAGGGGTATGTATTATCCAGGTCAGGTATGCCCAGGGGCTCAGTTATTTTTTCCGTAAATGATCAGGCAGTAAAGAACACGGATGAGTTCGAAAAGAGTTTGTCGATGCTGGCTGATGGAGAGCAGGTTCGATTAAGGTATATAACTTTTAATGAGCCCAGGCGTGAACATGTGACGGTTATAAAAATGGAGCGTCGCTGGTTTGCGATGCGACGTTGTTACCGTAATGATATTGATGCTAACTGGCAGTGTCGAGCCCTGGCTAAGGGGCCTGTAGCAAAAAGCACACAACCGATTGATGTCAGCTTTCCACGTTATAAAGATAAGCGGGCAAGCCGACTGGCGCCATCAATTGTATATGTTCAATATGATATGCCATTTAATATAGATGGTATTACAGATGTGCATTACGGTGGTGGAGGCCTGATAGTCGATGCAGAAAAAGGACTGGTTATTACTGATCGTAATACAGTCCCGGTAGCGATGGGGGATGTGCGCCTGGTATTTGCTGGAGCAATTGAAATTCCCGCCAAAGTACTGTTTGTTCATCCTGTGCATAATATGGCAATTGTGCAATATGACCCTGTACTGATTGGAAATACACATACTGAGTCAGCTGTGTTTAGTGATGAAGACGCTGATCCAGGTGATGAAGTCTGGATGATAGGGATAAAGAGTAATCACCGTTTGCATGTAGAGGAAATGAAAGTGAGTGCAAAAGAGCCATTACGCTTTGCATTGCCGGTTGTGCCACGTTTCAGGGAATCAAACCTGGATGCAATTAGTTTAGGAAATGCGCCTTTTACTCGTGGTGGTGTATTAACTAATGAAGATGGCGAGGTAGTTTCTTTATGGAGTAGTTTTTCTTACGCGGATGGTGATGAGATAAAACAGTACGAGTGGGGTATACCTGCCGAAATAGTAACTGAGTTAATGCAGGGCTGGGAATGTTGCCAGGCATTTAATGTTCGCTCTCTTGAAGTTGAGATGGCGTATTTAAATATCGCAAGGGCACGAAAACTTGGTTTAAGCGATGAATGGGTCAAGAAAATTCAGAAACATGATGATAAGCAGCAGGTGCTTGTGGTATCGAGAAGAGTGGCTGGAAGCCCTGCCTATGAAAAATTTCAGGAAGGCGACCTGATTTTGATGATAAATAATGAAATGGTCAGTACATTTCGTGATGTTGAGAAAAAATCAAAAGCTGAAAGTGTAAGTGTGACAATTGTGCGCTCAGGTAATGAAATAACGTTTGATGTACCTACTGTTGCCTTAAGTGGCAGAGGCACTGAGCGTGTTTTGCAGTGGGCCGGCGCTCTTTTGCAGAATCCTCATAGAGCGATTGCGGCGCAGAGAGGTATAGCTCCAGAGGGTGTTTATGTGTCTTTTGTCTGGTGGGGTGCACCTGCAAGTCGGTATGGTTTAAGTGCAGTAACACGTATCGTTGAAATAGATGGTGTTAAAGTTAAGAATCTGGATGATTTTGTGGCGCAGGTTAAAGATAAGGCGGGTAAAAGATTTATCAGGTTGAAGACCCTGGATTTATTGAATAAAGAAGAAGTGATTACACTTAAGCAAAATCAGCATTACTGGCCGACACGTGATATTCGCTGGGATGGGAATATATGGCAGGGCGTGACCTTGTAAAATTATTTATTTTTATAGATGATTTTGCCATTGATGAGTGTGTGGCTGACTTTGCCATTGAAATTCCAGCCATGGAAGGCGGTATTTTTGCCGCGACTAGTTAATTTTTCAGCATCCATTGTCCATTCTACAGCCGGGTCAATAATGCAGATGTCGGCCGTTTTATTTTCTCCCAGTGTTCCTTTATCAATACCAAGAATAGTTGCTGGTTCGCAGGTAAGTTTGGCGATGGCTGTGGTTAAATCCAGCTGGTTATTGTGAACCAGTTTTAATGTTAAAGGCAGCAGGGTTTCAAGGGTGGACATGCCGGGTTCTGTTGCAGCAAAAGGCGCCTGCTTGGCATCCAGTTCATGTGGCTGATGATCGGAGCAGATAGCACTTAAAATATTCTGGTTGACGCCAGTACACAGGGCGTCACGATCACGCTGGTTACGAAGTGGTGGTAGTACATGGCATTGGCTATTAAAGCTGCTAATGTCCATTTCTGTTAAATGTAGCTGATGTGCCGCAACATCAGCGGTAATCTTTAATCCGGTTTTCTGAGCCTGGTGTATCATTTCAACACTGCGCGCAGTAGACAGGCGACAGAAGTGTGCACGTACATTTGTATCCGCAATTAGTTCCAGATAATGAGCGATACTGGAAGTTTCAGCAGAATAGGGAATGGGCGGTAAACCCAGGCGCGTAGAAACGGCACCCTCATGTGCACAACCTTTATTGCTTAACCAGGGATCATCAGCTTCTATAAAAACTGTAATGCCGTGAGTAGCCGCATATTCAAATGCGCGGCGCAACACTAGTGAGTTATGAATTGGGTAGCGTGCATTACTCATACCTACGCAACCGGCTTCTTTGAGTGCGGCCATTTCACTTAACAGTTCGCCTTTTAAGCCTGCGGTTAAAGCGCCCAGAGCAACTACATTAGCGTGACCGGAGTTTTCAACTTTGCGGTGAATCAGTTCAACTACGGCCGGTTCATCGATGACTGGGTCAGTGTCAGGTGGTACGCATAGTGTGGTAATGCCTGCCCTGGCGGCGGCAACGGTTTCTGATGCAATATCAGCTTTATATTCCAGGCCGGGCTCTCGTAAACGTGCACTTAAGTCGATAATGCCAGGAATTACGATCAGTTCGCTTGCGTCGATAATTTTATCCGCTTCAAAACCGTTGCAGTTGTTAGCGACTGCAATAATTTTTTTCCTGTCGATATAAACATTAGTGATTTTATCGATATTGTTGGCAGGATCGATAACGCGACCGTTCTGGATAATCAGGCGACTCATGATTTTTTCTCCTGAGATTCGTCTGATGTACTGTGGCTGCCGAGTGTCATCGACATCACTGCCATGCGTACGGCTATGCCATAAGTAACCTGGTTAAGAATAACGGATTGTTTACCATCAGCGACTGCGGAATCAATTTCGACACCCCTGTTAATCGGGCCGGGGTGCATCACGATTGCATCAGGTTTAGCAAGTTTGAGTCGCTCTTCAGTTAAGCCATAAAGCTGGAAATATTCCTGTTCACTGGGCAGTAATGCGCCCTGCATGCGTTCTTTTTGTAAGCGTAACATAATGACAACATCTGCATCTTTGATACCCTGATCAAGAGAATGATAAACACTGACACCCATTTGTTCGATATCTTTAGGTAGCAGGGTCCGTGGCGCAACTACT
>JAOUQA010000427.1 GCA_029879605.1 Gammaproteobacteria bacterium | reverse complement strand
TTTGTGGCACTGCCATGTGCTCTACCCACAAACCAATCAGCCAGTTGAAGGTTTCTATGAGATCAATATTTTGCAGCGTTGATTCTTCACTACCCGGCTTTTTAATTTTCATCTGGTAAACCATAGGGTCGCGGAAGTCTGCAATATTGAGCAAGCTCTGGCTGCCTTCGGTTTCCACATCGAGAAAATAGTTAAGCAAATAATCACGTTGCATGGCAGGATTTTTTCCTAATGCTGCATCACGACTGGCATCGTGTTTCAAGACTAGATTATTGACAGCGTCTTCGTAGCTTTCCAGTCGGAGGTATTTGAAGCAGTGGCTGATGCCTTCGCGGGAAATGGGTTTGCCATCTTTCCAGTCTTTAGAATAAATTACTTTCTGGATACGTGGTTTTAATACCGCATCAAAATAATTGTTTTGCTCAACGAGGATATATTTTCGCTCACCATCATCCTGGCGATTAAGATTAATAACGGCGTGACCTGATGTACCAGAACCTGCAAAGTAATCCAAAACAAAGTCACCCTCCTCACAGTAGTAGTTAAACAAAAACTCGTTTAACGAAACAGGCTTTGGCGTCGAATCAATTGAAAATCCCAATACATCAAATAGAGCGTTTGTTGACTGACTAGCAGTGCCAAGCCTTAAAACGGAAGAAGGTATCTCAAAAGTTCGCTCTTTTCTATATTTAAGTTTACCCGTCGAAGAAAAATAAAAATCGACAATTTTTTGGCCTTTAGTATCCAGAATATCTGCACTTTTGTTTGGATCAAAAAACCTTGTCATCTGGCCAAACTGAGTCCATGCTGCCTTAAGCGTAACTGCCTCAGTAGTTTTATTGTTTTTTATTAGCATCCGACCGCTTATAACTTCAACAAATTCAGCATTTCCCCAGCGCCCTCTAAATTCAGTTCCATCTGGCGCTTCGCATTTGACACCCATGGGAAAAGTGAATTCCTGTAATTTATGCCTTTTTGATGGCTTTTTCATCGCACCTGCATCAATAAACCCATCCGCAGAAACTGTTATTCTAAGTTTGGATTTGTTTTTCGCATAGTTGCAAATATATTCATGGTATATTTTGAAAAGACCGGCCTGAGCAGAATGGTTTCTATCCCAAATTAAATTACCTATCAAATTATCTCGACCACATACGTCATCCATCAGTCTAATAAGATTAGAATATTCATCATCATCAATACTTGCCGAAAATACACCATCATCACTTAATATCTGATCCTTGAAAGACAGCCTATCCCCAATCATGGAAAGCCATGAACTGTGACGATATGCATCTTTATATATAAATCCGTCATATCCTTTGTTATAAGGCGGATCAATATAAATACACTTAACCTGCTCCCGATACTTCTCCTGCATCACCCCCAATGCCTGAAAGTTTTCAGAATGCATCAAAACCCCATCACACTGCCCATCCAGATCCGGTATTTCAGCCAACAATTTCTGTTTAAACGCTTCACCAAACAAAACGGTATCCACCAATAAAAATGGATTCGCTTTCAAAAATTCTTCCGACAACGGAACACTGTACGGCACTATATCAGTGCCCAGTAAATCCTGCTCCTTAGGCGCAACAATCTCATCAATGGCAAACAGTTTCACCCATTCTTCGCGCTGTTTGTCATTAGCAGCAATCTCGGCATAAAAACTTTCCGGGATACGATCGAGCGTGATGCAGTAGTTGGTTTCGGTAACAAACTTCTTTTTCAACCAGAGTTTTTTCTGGAAGTCTTCGAGTTGCGCGAGGAACGTTATCAACTGGTGCGCAATACGGCGTAATACACGAATTTTGCCAAGATATTGTTCAACTTTTGGCGCTTCGGCATTTTCAATATCATCGAGGCGCATAATTTCATTTTTGATATAGAAATCCAGCTCACGGCGCATAAAGCTGCCCAGGTCTTTATGAATAAAATAATCCATGGTATTGCGGGCGGCGTATTTTTGCAGGTATTTACCAAGAATAGTTCGCTGTTTTTGTTTCTCAGTCGGAGCCAGTAATTGCAGGGCTTGCTGAAACTTTGCTGTAACCTTGTCGGCTTTTAATGCAGCGATAATGGCGTCTTCTGCTTGTTGTAAGCGGGTTTGCTGCCAAGCGCCATCCTGTCCAGTTTTTTCCGGGTCATTGCAGTACTGAAACTGGATAATAAGTTCGCCGTTTTCTACAAATGCAGGGTTTTCATCATGGATAATAAAAAAACGTTTTTGATCACTGGCGGCCTTGATGTTGCCGTGTTCACCTTCACTGGCATCTACAATTCTGAAATGGACTTTTAGCGGTTTATCACCTGCACTACCTTCAGCACTTATCTCTTCACTGACTTTTGTACCTTTACCTTTTTTCTGTCCTTTTTGGCGCTCAGCCTCTTTCTTAATAGCTTCATTCAATTCAAACGTGTAGTTACTCAGGTATTCACTGCTTTTGATGTAGTACTGGTCTTTATTAGCCCAGTGCAAATAGACTTCGCGACCATCGTAAGGCACTGAGTAAGGTGCTGCACGGGCATCGCTTTCGCGGG
>JAOUQA010000426.1 GCA_029879605.1 Gammaproteobacteria bacterium | reverse complement strand
TTGTGCTATGTATAATTAGTAAGATCAAAACGCCTGGCCATGTGCATCAGTATAAGGCTATAAATAACATAGTAGTACTTGATCGGGATTAGAAATAATCCAAGTTTGTCTGAAAGTAAAAGTCTATAATTAACCTACAATAAATAATTCGGTCTGCTTATAAGGATGAGATATGCCAAATGTAAGTGTGGGATCGCAGTGGCGTAAAACCAAGATAATAGCTACCCTGGGTCCGGGTTCAAATTCCAGACAAATAATAAGAGAAATGATTGAAGCCGGTGTCAATGTATTCAGACTGAATATGTCCCACGGAAATCATCAGTCTCATGCAAGTAGTGTCGAGTTGATAAAAAGTGAATCAGAGAAACTTGATGTAATTGTGGCTATACTGGTTGACTTATCAGGCCCTAAAATAAGAGTTGGTTTGTTTCATGGTGGTGAGGCGTTGCTTGAACCAGGTAAAGATGTGATTATTACTTGTGAAAAATATAAAGGAGATCAGACAAGGTTTTGTTCGCAATATGAAGGTTTATATGTAGATGTTAAGTCTGGCGATAGGATATTTATAGATGATGGTAAGATCGGGCTGATCGTAGATAAGATAGAAAGAAAAGATATTTATTGTAAAGTAAAGAATGGCGGCATAGTACGTGATAATAAGGGTATGAATTTACCCGACACGATAGTCTCTATAGACTGCTTTACAGATAAAGATATGAAGGACGCTGATTTTGCAATTAGTATTAATGCAGATTTTGTTGCGTTGAGTTTTGTAGGTAAAGAGAGTGATGTAATAAAGCTAAAAAAATATTTAGAGGATAAGAGCTCAAATATTAAAGTTATAGCAAAAATAGAAAGAAGTGAGGCAGTAGATAATATCCATAGCATAATAGAAGAAGCATATGGGATTATGATTGCAAGAGGCGATCTGGGGATAGAGTTACCGGCTCAGGAAGTGCCAATAGTACAAAAGAATTTAATTGAGATAGCTAGAAAAGCCAGCAAACCAGTTATCGTAGCTACCCAGATGCTGGAATCGATGATCAAGAGTTCCACGCCGACGCGTGCAGAAGTCGGAGATGTGGCAAATGCGGCACTATCAGGCGTTGACGCCGTAATGTTGTCTGCTGAGACGGCTAGTGGGAAATATCCTGTTAAAAGTGTTCAGATGATGTCTGATATATTAAAAGAAATTGATATTTATCATATTAAAAGAAAGCATTATTTTGATGAAGTTAGCGAGAGAGAAAAAGAGAAGGCGTATAGTATAAGAGAAGCTGTTTCACATGCTGTAACATCACTGGCAAAGAATTTAGATTTGAAAGGTATAATTGTACCGACTAGAACTGGAACCACAGCGGTGGTACTTGCTGCAAACAGGCCATTATCATCACTAATTGCTGTATGTGATGATGACAATATTTGCAGAAGGATGAGTTTGCACTGGGGTGTTTTAAGCTTTAAGACAAGTAGAGACATGGTTAAGAGCTGGAAAGATTTATGTCTAAAAGTATCTGAAAGATGTTTGATTGTTGCAAAAGGTGATTCAGTTCTCCTGGTTTCAGGTTTTAATGATGATCCACAGCTAAATGAGCCAGTTATAAAATTGGTAACGATATGATTATTATTGTGCCGGGAAGGAAATAGAAGCCAGGGATGATAAGAGTTGCAATTTTAATTCTGCTTGTTTTAATAGGGATTGTATTATTCGCTTATTTATCAAAGACACAAAGGAATAAAAGAGACAAGATTGTTAAAATAATATTATTTATAATTCTTGCCTGTGTTTTGTTGCTACTTGTAATAACAGGTAAGTTGAACTGGTTAATTGCGTTGCTTGGATCATTAGCCGCTTTTATTCCGAAAATATTGAAATGGGTGATCAGTAATATGTCAATTATTAAATCATTAATATCAAAATTAAATAGCCAGAAAAGTAGTTCTGAAAGTGTGTTTCATGGGCATAGGTCATCTGTTAAGACTCGATTTATAGTAATGGAATTGGATCATGATGCTGCAAGTATGGATGGGGATGTTATCGATGGTGAGTTTGCGGGCCGTAAACTAAGTGAGATGACTATAGATGAAATTGATTTACTGATAAATGGGTGTGAAGATAATGAAACTATCTCGTTGTTAATGGCATATAAGGATCATTATTACAGAAGCAGGAAAAATAGAGGTCATATAGGTGAAAGTCTGGATGTTGCTAAACCTGAATTTATGAGTATTCATGAGGCAAGAAAAATATTGAGTGTAGATATAGAGGCATCTGAGGATGAGGTTATGGCTGCATTTGAGGCTCAGAGAAATGGAATGGTTGAAGAAAGTGTAGATTATGATAGAAAGTTACAAAAATTAGTGCAGGCTAAAAATATACTTATTTCTTCATTAGCTAATAAGTAAATATTATTTTAATGTCGCATTGTTTATAATATTTTCAAGTGGAGAATTAGTGCCAAGTTCAATTATAATCTTTTCATCGAGCGGTATTTCATCGTTCTCAATATGTGGTAGCATTTGTTCTGTAATTTGTAAAATA
>JAOUQA010000425.1 GCA_029879605.1 Gammaproteobacteria bacterium | reverse complement strand
GAGAATGGCGGCCTTACATCTATCTGAAATAACATGGCACCCTTACGGGCACGGTCTTTCAATGCTTCAATCAGATCATCAAAACTTTCCAGCTCATGTTCCTGCATGAGCACTTCACTTAAATACAGCATTTATCAGGATATCCACTCTTTAAAATAAAACAGTTCAAACAGATGCCTGGCACCATATGTCAGGTTGCGGCAACTCGATCAAAATAACGTGCTCGATACAAAAGTCGCTTATGGCGGCTATCGTCTTCAAAACCGGTGCGATTATGTAAAACATTGTTACAAATTATACCTTCCCCGGCTGCCAGCCTATGCTTAAAAACATAAGGGTTATCCGGTTTTAAACAGGCATCAATAAATGCCACCGCTTCCCGGGTGACCTCATCATCAGCCCACTTAATATTTCGCGTGCGTGCAGTATAACGCATGTGCAAAGCCCCGGTTTGCTGGTGTACTGAAAACACCGGTCCCGATTGCCATCCCCTTATTTCTTCGCCATTTTCAGTATTTGGGGGAATTGCCATTGCATCATCAGCCATTAAAGCCTTGATATACCGGGGATTTTCATCCCGTAATTGAATATAAACAACTTCATGATCTAGCAGCAGATTCTCACCCCCGTTGGCAGCTGGTTGAGCACAATGCATCACAATAGCCCTGATCTGCTGCTCAGGCGTATTGTAATAACCATCGGTATGCCAGCTAAGTCGGCGACTGGTATAGGGGATATAACCACTGTGTCGCCCCGAATCTACCACCTGCAACGAGGTAATATCATCTTCATCAGCACATAAATTCCCATCCAGACGCTCAAGTCCCAGTGCCTGCCCCAGTTGCCGGACAAATACCTTATCAGCCAGATCCGGATTTGCCACCCGGTATAAAGCCAGGTTGGTTTTATCAATAACCGATACCAGTTGTCTCAATTCTTCCTCACTGGCCTGTGCCGCAGACAAAGAAACCGTCAATTCATCCACAGTTTGTGGATAATCAACCAGTTTCTGCTCACGCCAGAGCTGGTAATCACGGTCATTGTCCAGTCTAAACGGGTTATTCAATGGCTTCTCACTTGCTAATCGTTAATCACACTATATATAAGGTGTCATTCAATAATACCATCACTTATACCCATTCGAATGAATCCATCAAACCCACAGAAATACTGTTAGAAACATTTATCACCGTATTAGTAACTTTTTGGCTTATTTAGTGGTATATTATTGCGCCTCAGTTTAAGGGTACTCATTGGTGCCTGATCGCAAAGCAAATCATATATCCCTTTAGGGATAGTAGGAATACCCGTTCCCCTCCCATGGGTAGGATGTTCTGCTTGCGTGACTCGCCCTAGACTACACCGCACTGAGATGAGGGTGTTTTTTGAGTATTCAAGAACCATTCTCAAATAGTTTTTTTAGCCGTATGACCTCGGTCATACACTTAATTGAGTTAGGGGACAGGCGCTTAAGCTCCCCCCTAGAATAAAAACCTGTCGTCCCTACTACGGAGATCGCCATGGCAGCAAATAAGATCTATGAAACGCCGATGCTGGATGTACTGGAAGAAGGTCCCTGGCCTAGCTTCATTACTGGCATCAAAAACCTACGTGATAACCACGAAAGCCAATTCATTAACGATATTACCAGTTCACTGTTAGGTCAGCTTGAGCATTCTTATGAAACTCGTAAGGGTTACTGGAAAGGTGGTACTGTATCTGTATTTGGTTACGGCGGCGGTATTATCCCTCGTTTCTCTGAAGTAGCTAAAGCTTTCCCAGAGTCAAAAGAATTCCACACATTACGTGTACAGCCTACTCCTGGTAACTACTACACAACTGACATGTTAAACCAGTTAGCTGATAGCTGGGAAAAACACGGTTCAGGCCTGGTAACTTTCCACGGTCAGACTGGTAACATCATGTTCATCGGTACGACTACTGAAAAGACTCAGACTTTCTTTGATGAAATCAATGAATATGGCTGGGATCTAGGTGGTGCAGGCCCATGTGTACGTACAGCAATGTCATGTGTTGGTGCGGCACGTTGTGAAATGTCCTGCACAAACGAGCATGCGGCACAACGCTGGTTAGTGAACAACTTCACTGATGACGTTCATCGTCCAGCTCTGCCTTACAAATTCAAATTCAAAATTTCTGGCTGTCCTAACGACTGTCAGAATGCTATCGAACGCGCTGACTTTGCTGTTATCGGCACATGGCGTGATGATATGCGTGTTGACCAGGCTGAATTCAAAAACTACGTTGAAGCTAAAGGCCGTCAATACATCATTGATAACGTAATTACTCGTTGCCCAACTCAGGCCCTGGCTCTGAACGACGACGATACAATTGCGGTTGATAATCGTAACTGTGTTCGTTGCATGCACTGCATCAACGTTATGCCTAAAGCACTGCGTACTGGTACTGATAAAGGTGTAACTATCCTGATCGGTGGTAAACGCACACTGAAAATCGGTGACCTGATGGGTACAGTTGTTGTTCCATTCAAGAAACTGGATACACGTGACGATTACGAAGAAC
>JAOUQA010000423.1 GCA_029879605.1 Gammaproteobacteria bacterium | reverse complement strand
TGACGAGTTCTTTAATATTAATGATATCGATATCAGCCAGAAGGGTTATAAAAAAGCAGTTAAGGCCTTTCGCAAGAAATTCAATAGCGACATGAAGATTGAGGTTGCCAAGCTGAGCTCTTCGAAATAATCGGGTAAATATAGCGGCCAGGCGGGTCTGTTGATCTGTCTGGCCGTTATTGTATCTGACATATGGAATGGCATCGAGTATTATTCGATAACACAATATTTAGCCTGGAAATATCCAAAATTGCATATGGAAGCGGGCATAATAGAACCGAATATCTTTTAGATGGAAAAAACGTGAATTACCTTGAAACAGAGTGGCAAGTACCGAAGTTTGAAACGCATGAGATACAGGAGCGGCTGTCTGATTATTGTGTCTGTGTTTTTATTATCAATGAAGGAGAGAAGTTTCTTGCACAGCTAAAAAGAATGGCAGCACCATGCAAGGGTATCGACATAGTTATTGCGGACGGTGGCAGCACCGATGGCTCAACAGAAATCAATGTTATGCGAGAGCTTGGTGTCAATACGCTGCTTGTTAAAACGGGTGAAGGTAAATTGGGGTCACAGATGCGAATGGCTTTCGCGTGGGCATTAAGACGAGGCTATACAGGTGTGGTGGTAATAGATGGCAACAACAAGGACAGCGTAGAGGATATTCCGCGTTTTGTGGATATGCTTGGACAGGGCTTCGATCACGTACAGGGCTCAAGATTTATACCTGGTGGGCATCATGAAAACACACCAGTATCTCGGCTGCTGGGGCTCAAACTGCTGCATGCACCCTTAATGAGGTATGCGGCGGGATTTGCGTATACTGATACGACAAATGGCTATCGTGCATACAGCGAAAGTCTGTTACGTGATCCGAGGATAGCCATTTTCAGAGATGTATTTACCGGTTATGAGCTGCACTACTACCTTGCAATCAAGGCAGCGAGGCTTGGATATAAGTGCATAGAAATACCAGTGACCAGGAAATATCCAAAAACAGGTAAAACACCGACTAAGATAAGTCCTGTACGCGGTAATTTGACGGTGATAGCAAAGCTGTTAGATGCCGTGAGAGGCAAGTACGATCCTGAATAACTAATTACTTAAGCTGTATTTGGTCGAAAGCGATTAATCAGGGTATTTACTGCGTTCCTGATCCTGTCTTCCCAGTAGACGCCATAAAGGGCGAAAGCAAAGAAGGTAAACGGCAGGCACCATACGATATAGTTAACCTGTATATGGATTTCCGAGTGGCTCTTGGCCAGCACAAGCCACGAGAGTGGTGCTAGTAGAGAAAACCAGGTAGTAATCACCAGGGTTTTGATCAGGTGGATTTTTTGTGGGTTGCCAACAATATCATTTCGCATCCAGCGAATAGTAATATGAATAAGCATCAGGATCCATAACAGGAACGGTACCTTTAATCTGAAGGTGCCACCCTTCAGAAGATAAACATAAAGCACATAGAATACAGATGTCGTCTGTGATTCGTAATAAGCTGTATTAGCGTAATCCTCGGGATTAGTGTAAGTGCGGACAAGAATACGTTCTTTTATAATATCAATGGCATCAGAGAGTGAGCCATATGCGAGTTTTAGTTGAAGCGTATGGATTAAAAAAGCAAGCAAAAAACCTATTAGTGAGAATGTACCGATAGTAATAAAGCGTTGGGCTGTTTGCCTGTAGTTCCAGTTGTCTCTAAGCATAAAATAGACAAGTGGTGTAACTGCAGCAAGCATTATGGTTGAGATATACTCATATCCCATCAAGGCATCAAGCATAATGATTAGCATAACGATAATTGAGGTCAGGATCAGATAGAAATTTCCGCCAAGTGATTCTCTCTTACAGGCAATAAAGACCGTTAGCATAGGCAAAAACATTGTTGGCAGCATCCAGTACAGGCTCTTTGCATAATAAACCTGCCACCTGGAAAATAATATGCTGATTAAAATCAGGCCGCAGGCGACTGGGCCAATGTCATCGTAGAGAATGGATAGTAGCGCGATGATTATGATAGAAAAGACCAGTGCAAGAAACGAGTGGAAAAGGGTGAGCCTTGTTTGAGGCGCAATATCCAGCATGGCCATAGCGTCATCAAGATAGCTAAAGAACAACGCCTGGGCGCCAAATTGTGAATCATAAGGTGTATAAGTCAGTGGTTCGTCGACAGGCTGGCCGAGGTATAGTCGCTTCTGGTTGGCATCTCTTTGTAAATCGAAATTACCCTTTTCTCCTAGGTAGCGTCCCATTCTGCTCTGCATACTTTGTAAGCCATGATCCCGGGTTTCAACCATGCGGGCAATGACCAGTGCATCGGAGACATGGCCAGTGGTATAAAATTTTTCAGGATTTACGGCATGAAAAATATTATGACCAAAGGATAGATAGAGCAGTATCAGTGAGACAAGCAAGAAGCTGGCTTTATGATTATTAAAGAGAGAGATAGACATTAAAGTGAGGCCAAATGAGATTTATGATGCATTGGTGACGTTTTGACGATCGGCGTTGAGCATTACAGAGCTGTTGTTTTCATAGGAAACAACATAGTCC
>JAOUQA010000424.1 GCA_029879605.1 Gammaproteobacteria bacterium | reverse complement strand
AATGAAAAAGGATGAGGCGCTCCAATTTTCAGCAAGCAATCCCTTGATTGCCGTGATCGGTAGTGATGGTGGCTATAAAGTCAGGTATGGTAATCGTTCAGTTACACAGCTACACCCGCAGTATTTTGAATATGATAATAGTTTATCGTCAATAAAGTTATGGGTGGATGGAGAACTTCAGGAGATTCAGTTTGGAACAATTGTTGATGTTAAAAATCAATTCATGATCGAGCCGCTTGATGATTATCGAGCCAATGTGATTGGGTTTACTGGCAGCAATGTGCGAGATGAAAGTGGGATAATGATTCAGCGAAAACAGATCGCCAAGCATTACTCTGTAGACCGTAACTCGCGTAAATATCGAGTGGAATTATATCGAGACGGTAAATTCTGCGGTATGATTTTGATTAACTTTGTTGATGGAAAAGACGTGGATCTGGCATCAACGGGGGACTCTGGTTAATTATTCATTATACAGTTGTTTTCTGCCGGTTAAGTCGTATACTGATACGCATCTAAGCAGAATTAGACGTCGATTTAATGGGCTTAAACTACAAAACATTCAACTATCTCTCTGCCTTTTCCTGCCTGGGGGATGACTGTGAAGACACCTGCTGCAAAAGCTGGGATATCCGCTTTGATCAACCTCACTATGAACTGTTAAAAGAATCTGTTGATGAAGCCGGCGGTGATCTGGCAAGTAAGTTTGCAAGCTATGTTGAGCTAAACAAAAGCGCAGCGGCAACAGCGCATAATTATGCATATATTAAACTCGACAAATCTGGAAACTGTCCATTTTTATCAAGTGGCTGGTGTGAGTTACATAAACAGTTTGGCGAAAAACCATTAAGTAACGTATGTGCCTTTTATCCAAGAGTTTTGTGCAAGCAGGGTGATACGATAGAATTATCAGGAGCTTTATCCTGCCCGGAAATGGTGAGGAAGTGTCTATTTTCAGAAAAGACTAACGAGATTGTAGAGTTTGAACCCTCTATATTGCCAAGGAAAGATGATTATCCTTTAACAAGAGAGCTAAGTTTACCTGCAGATCAGTTTTACTATGATCATTTTCTCCAGGTAAGAGATACCCTGATGCAACTGGTTGAGCTGGAAGGTTTTAGTCTGGATTCTCGGTTGTATTTTATATCAAGTTTCGCAAATAGACTCGGGCTGTTTTATCATATCGACGCGGAGCCTGCAGAAAAATTATTATCTTCAGAGTTAAAGCAGGCAATGAGCGTTTCTATGCTGGAACGTATGGATGACTTTGTCAGCAAGTATATTCCAGCCGAGCCCGTAGCAATTATTGTTGTTCAGGCAGTTTTGCAGTTAAGGATCCAGCAGTTTCCCCATGACTCTTATAGCCAGTTCGTTAAAGATGTGTTTCATGGGTATGAGAATCTTCTGTCGGGCAAACCATCAGGTATTGAATATGAGGATGTGCTGCCGGCAGAAGAGTTATGGCAGTTGTACCAGAAAAGACGTAGTTTGATTGACAGCTATTTCAGTGAAGAGCTGGATAATTGTTTCAGTCGTTATTTGGTTAACTGTCTATATCGCGAATGGTTTATTACCATGCCTGATCTATTTACCTATACTCATATGCTATTAATCAGGCTGGCGATACTTCGATTCCTCGTATATAGCCATCCTGAAATATATCGCTGGGCCGAATCGTTAAAATCCAGCTCAGAAAAACCTTCTGAACATCATATAGAACAACTCAGGAAGTATCTTGTTGATGTCATATATAAGAACTCGCGGGCAATAGACCACAATACAACTTTTTTACAGGTTGTCTATGATGCAATCCATGAGCAGCAGATGATGACTCACGAATATTCACTGCCCTTTATCAAATTCTAAGCCGCAATTTCCCACGCATATTACAGGGTATTTGTTGCCAGTTAGCTGTTTTATCGATAGACTGGCGCGCTTTGTATTTTTCTGCAGGTGGTTCAAATGAGCAGTATGTCAGATATGAATAAAGAGGATCAGCTGGCCCTGACCAATGCCGTCATGGCAATCCTCGATGAATGGGGCCTCTCGAGCGATGCCCAGATGCTCATTCTAGCGTTACCTGCTGGTACGCCATCACGTGCTTTGCGTAAATACAGGGACCACACACCATTTCCTGATGACCAGGCAGTGATGCAAAGACTGGAGCAGATCGTTGGCATAGCCGATGCCTTACGTACTTCATACCCACATAACCCGGCAATGGGTACTATGTGGCTACAACAAAGAAACTCACGTTTTGAAAACAGGTCACCGCTAAGTGTTATGGTTGAAGGTGGGCTGGACGGAATGTTGCAGGTGCGGATGCACCTGGATTGTTCATATGACTGGCATTTGGATAATAAAAAATAATAATCGAACAGGATTTATCTCGACTTTACTCTTTTAGCCCTGCCTTCAAATTTATTAATTTCCTTAACGACCTCATCGTATGGAAAATTATCCATCGTAGTATATTTCTCGATCGCTGAGTTGATTAGCCGGTGAATATCCTGAATCAGCAGTTGCTGTTCTGTGCTGGTTCCAGGCTGAATC
>JAOUQA010000421.1 GCA_029879605.1 Gammaproteobacteria bacterium | reverse complement strand
AGTAAAAACTACATTAGTTTGGGGTCAGAGTAAAAACTAAAATATTTTAATTGCTTTGATTAATCAGATTGAGCAATACACAGCCAACCTGGTTTCGAGTTTTTACTCTGACCCCAAACATTTAATCCCACTTCAAAAAAACCGATTTGAAAGGCTCAATATCTTGACTGTTTTCATACCCGTATAATCTAGCCCATACTGACATATGAATTCTATCTAACATCCAGTCAATTATTTTCGCTGCTACAATGATATTAATTGTAGCCACGAAGAGAATAATTGTTTTTTGAAAAATTATTATGAAGATCACTAAAGCCCAAGAATGAAAGCAACAACGCCGAAATACCAATAAGTAATGTAACTAATCCTCGACCAATATCGACAATTACCTTCGGGTCTAAAATTGAGGATGAATTGTTTTCAGCGGAATATATAAAGCTCTTCTCTACTTCTTCATTCATTTACTTCCATTTCCTTTTTCGTTTTCATCAGCGCAATTATATTATTAGCGAGAAACTCACCCACACCACCAATCACAAAATCCACGTTTGCCGTGCCAGCCAGTAACCACCATTGATGAGACTAAGGGAAAAAAACATACGATAACATCCCTGCCCAACTTCTGATCTCATTTATCATTTAATCAATACTGACCATAACAGATATTATCCTGGCGACCAATAACCGAACAATATATAAGGAATCGCTGATTTTACCTTGATACCAGGCTCCCATGACTTGCGACTTGGGACGCCATACCCGATACTTAGCCCCCATGACTCCTGACGAATATTGCCAGCAAAAGACCGCCCGTAGCGGTTCCAGTTTTTATTACAGTTTTATGTTCCTGCCGCCCTTGCAGCGTCGTGCTATTACTGCGCTTTATGCCTTCTGCCGCGAGGTGGATGACGTGGTGGATGAGTGTAAAGATGAAGCCATTGCCCAGCAGAAACTCGACTGGTGGCGACAGGAGATTAGCAAGCTGTTTGCTGATCAGCCCCAGCACCCGGTAACCCAGGCATTGCTACCCTTGCTGAAGGATTTTAACCTGGCAGAAGAATACTTCTTGGAAATCATCGATGGCATGGAAATGGATCTTAATTATTCCAGCTACCAGGGTTTCAAAGATTTATCGCTCTACTGTTACCGTGCGGCCAGCGTGGTGGGTATTTTATCGGCAGAGATTTTTGGTTTTAATAATCGCATGACCTTACGCTATGCCCATGACCTGGGCATGGCGTTTCAGCTAACCAATATTTTGCGTGATGTACGGGAAGATGCTCAACGGGGGCGGATTTATATTCCTGCGGATGAACTGGAAAAATTCAATGTTCGTATTGAAGATCTTTATCAGCCGGTGACGTCTGATAATGTCAGGGCATTATTAAAGTTCCAGGCTGATCGCGCCCGTGACTTTTATAAAAAGGCTTTTGAAAACCTGCCCGATGAAGACCGTTATGCACAGCGCACCGGTCTTATTATGTCGGAAATTTATTATTCCCTGCTGGATGAAATTGAAGACGATGGCTTCCGGGTGCTGGAGCATAAAATCAAACTTACCCCGTTACGTAAACTCTGGCTGGCATGGCGTGCAGCCCGGCGGGAAAAAAAACGTCACAAACAGTTTTTGCGCCAGGTTAAAGCAGCCTGATGAAATATCACCCGACCATCATTGCCGGTGGTGGCTGGGCCGGACTGGCCGCCGCGGTAGAACTCAGCCAGCGCAATATTCCTGTGACTGTTTTTGAATCAGCAAAACAGCTGGGGGGACGTGCTCGAAGCCTGCCGACAGAAAACACCCTGCTGGATAATGGCCAGCACCTGATGATTGGTGCCTATAGCCAGATGCAGTCATTACTGAACACCATCGGGGTTAATACCCGGGAGGCGTTTTTACAAATCCCGCAGCAACTGGAAATGCTTGATCTCAACAGTCGAGAAAAAGTATTTGAACTTAAATTACCCCGGCTACCCACACCCCTGCATTTACTGGTGGGCATGTTGCAATGCCCATCCTTAAGTTTTAAACAGAAGCTGCAAACCCTGCTGCGTTTTAATCGCCTGCTCAACCAGGAGCTGGAACAGGATATGTCGGTCGATGACTGGTTAAACTCTGCCGGCTTACCGGAAGCCTACACCGAGTACCTGTTAAAACCCCTGTGCCTGGCAGCACTCACCACCCATACTCATGAAGCCTCGGCGCGTGCATTTCAGACGGTGTTACAACAGACCTTTAACGGCCCGGCGTCAAATACCGACCTGCTGATACCGGCTACCGATCTTGGTAATATTTTTCCCGCTGCGGCAAAACACTATATTGAATCAAAGGGTGGACAGGTTTTGACTGAACACCGGGTTAGCCAGCTCAACCTGGCGCAGGATAAAGTCGAATCCATTACGGTGAATGATCAGCGGGTTGAAGTAGAGCAGCTGATCCTGGCAACACCGCCGCCTGTAACACAGAAATTACTCACTGGTATTCCGGCCTGTGATGACATCACACAACAACTGTCCCGACTTGATTATGAACCGGTCACCACGGTTTACCTGCAATAC
>JAOUQA010000422.1 GCA_029879605.1 Gammaproteobacteria bacterium | reverse complement strand
CAGGAGGAGCATCTGACTCAATAATCTGCTTTACACGAACACCTGAGGATCCCTCCCCTGTCATTTCATTAAAAATAGTTTCAAACACAGGATGACGAGTTTTGTATACATCTTCAGGCCTGCTAGCCATTGTTTCAGCATTTGCGAGATTACTGGCCACCGTATTCAACCTGAGCATTTGAGCGCTCATGGCTGAACCTGATATATCAAAAATCTTTAAGCCTGACATAATTATTCACCCTTAAAAGCTTTTTTAATCCCGTCTATTCGTCGTGACAGGATATGTAAAGTTGCTTGATAACGAATAGAGTTTTCAGCAAACTCTGCTTTTTCTTTCTGCATGTCGACAGTATTACCATCTGCGGAGCTTTGCTCAGGAATTCTGTACTTGATCTCGTCACCCATAGAATCATCAGATAAAGAAATATGATTTTTATTGGTTTTCTGTATATGCAACTGATCAGACTGAACATTCTGCAAAATAGAATTAAAATCAATATCGCGCGCTTTATATTCAGGCGTATCTGAATTTGCAATATTAGAAGTCAACAACTGGGTTCTACGCTCGAATAACAACAGGGCGTTATCATGAATTCCAAAAGCTTTATCAAAATTAATCGGCATCACACTCTCCACGTCTAACAGTTACAGAGCAAAGCATGTGCCAGTTTTTTTAATTAATATAATTCAATAGCTTATAAAATACAGAGGGAATTATTTTTAGAAATGCTGCGGCAAGCATTGCCGCTTTTGTTAAATTTGTTTTGCCACCCATAATATAATTAATGTTTTAACTTGTAGATAACACCCGAGGACATTCTAATAATTTCAAGCTTATCAAAATTATTACTAAGCGACTCATATATACCAGGCGCTAGATAACCACCAGGATTCAACAACCTTAACATTCTAGTGACTATGTCATTTTTTGAATTTTGTGAAAAATAAATAAGATCTTTACGACAGAAGATAATATCAAATATCCCGTAATCTGAATAAGACTGTAAAAGATTCGACACCCTGTAATCGACTCGCCGCCTGATATCGGGTACCACCTGCTATCCACTTATACACCACGCTTAATACTAATTATTTAACCAGTTTGCTCTATATAACCTTTATTAATAACTGACAAAACAGAACTCACGAGATCATCAGGTTTAAATTTCGGCACAAAATAATCTGCACCTACTTTCTTTACCATGCTGGTATTAAAAACCCCACTCAACGATGTATGCAACATAATATAGGCATCCTCCAGGCCAGGGGTTTTTCGAATCTGTGTAGTCAGGGTATACCCATCCATTATTGGCATTTCAATATCCGAAATCACCATCGAAATATGCTCTTTGAGTGGAGCGCCATCTTTAATTAGATTTGTAAGCATCTCATAGCCCTGCTGGCCATCATTAGCCACCAGGCATTCAATGCCCGCTTTTTCCAGAACTCGTTTCATCTGGTTTCTTGCAACTGAGGAATCATCAACAATCATAACCCTTCGCGGCGAACCTGAATCCATGCCAACCGCTTGCCTGATAAGGTCTTCATCCACATCTTCTGGCATACCCATTACATCTGCAAATATTTTTTCCACATCAATAATCTCAACCAGTTCATCGCCAACATGGGTAACAGCTGTTAAATAACTACCCACATCACTGCCTTTAGGTGGCGGCAGAATTTCTTTCCAGGTCATATTTGCAATTCTATCCACCGCCTTCACCAGGAAACCTTGAATATTTCTATTATATTCAGTAACAATAACAAAACTTTCAGCCACATTTTTTATAGCGGAATTATTTATTGACAAAGAAAGATCCATAATTGGAATTGTTCTGTTTCTCAAATTTGCAACACCAACAACTTTTTCATGTGAGCGTGGCATTCTTGACAAACGTGGACAACGGATAACTTCCTGCACTTTAAAAACATTAATACCATATAGTTGACGACCACCTAATCTAAACAATAAAAGCTCGAGACGATTTGTACCTGCTAACTGAGTTCTACTATCAACACTATCGAGCACACCTGGCATTTTCATATCTCTTAAAATATTTTCAAGTTAATGATAGCACCCAATGCTATTTAAACATCTGGCACAAAAACTATTCTACAAAATAATATTAAATATTAGTCTAGTACACATTATTTAGACCAGCACAACAACCATTTTGATTGCTTTATTAAAACCATATTTTATATAACCCATTTTTTTATTAATTATATTTTTTACGTTTTAATTTTCGCATCAGTAATACAACAGGCATAACTATAAATCTGGCAAAGATATTGCAACCATGACTAATATTAAAAATACTGTCAATATTTTGGTGTGCGGCTACTGAATATTGCTTGAGGAACACAAACTAAAAGTTACCAATCATGAATATAAAACCTATCATCAGATTAATATGCTTATACTTTTGCTTAATGAGTAATGTGAACTCAACTACTTCCCTAGAGCAACAGAGCCATGAATCAATTTTGTCGGCTGCCAGGCAGTTTCTTGAAACGCATGAAGACTTACAGAATTATCATAAAACAGACATTGAA
>JAOUQA010000420.1 GCA_029879605.1 Gammaproteobacteria bacterium | reverse complement strand
CCATTATGGACGCCGGTCAGCTGGTACCAAATGACATTGTGCTTGGTATGATTAAAGAAAGACTGCTTAATCCAGATACCAATAATGGCTTTATACTGGACGGTTTTCCTCGCAATATCGAACAGGCAGAAGCCCTGGATGATTTACTCGACGACATGAACAAACCACTGGAAAAAGCGGTTCTGATCGATGTTGACTTTGATATTCTTATGCAGCGCCTGACTGGTCGCCTGACATGCACTGGCTGTGGCGCTGTCTATAATATGTATACCAATCCTCCCACCATTGATGACGAGTGCGATGGTTGTGGCTCTTCACTACATCATCGCTCTGATGATAATGAAGAAACTATAGGCAAACGCTTAAAAGTCTATGAAACACAGACTCAACCTGTAATTGATTATTATGCCCGCCAAAACATTATGAACTCAGTGGAAGGCAAGGGTGATATTCAGGATATATTCGATGAAATCGTACAATCACTGGCAACTAAATCTATGAAAACACAACTACCAAAAACAACACCTGCAATGGAACCAGCAGTTGAAAGCCCTGCTACACCAGTAGTAGAAAAACCATCTACACCTCCGGCAGCCGTTGCAGCCCCTGCTACAAGCAAAGCTAAACCCGCTGCACCAGCTAAAGAGAAACCAGTAGCTACAAAACCGGCTGCTAGCAAAAAACCAGCGACTAAAAAGAAACCGGCAGCAGTCAAACCAGTAGCTGGCAAAAAGAAAGCAGCCGCAAAACCAGCGACTAAAAAAGCCCCTGCAAAGAAAAAAGCCGCTGGTAGCTCTATGACGATTCCGCAGATGAAGGCTCACCTGGCTAATCTACAGAAAGAACTAAAAGCCGTGAATGCTGCCATCAAAGTATCGAACGCCAACAGCAAACAGGCCTTAATTGAAATCAATAAGAAAAAAGGACTGATTCCTGAATCTTCAGCCACTAAAGCTGCACCGGCTAAAAAGAAAAAAGCCGCAAGGAAAAAGGCGAGCCGTAAAAAATCTAAATAGGCTGTTTGACTTAAATAGTCAGCAATAAAAAATGCCAGCAATTGCTGGCATTTTTTTATGACTGGCAGTCCCTCGATCAGGACTGGTTTTCAAGCTCTCGCTGACCCTCAGCAATATCCTCTCTCACCTTATCCATATCCAGCGTCCTGACCTGGCCGATCACCTCTTCCAGGGCATTCGCCGGCAACATACCCGCTTCCGCGAAAATAATTACCTGCTCACGGAAAATCATCAATGTTGGAATTGAACGGATCTGGAAGTGAGCCGCAATAGCCTGCTCCTGTTCAGTATTAATTTTGGCAAAAACAATATCTGGATGTTTTTCAGATACTTCTTCGTAAATAGGGCCAAATGATTTACAAGGACCACACCATGGCGCCCAAAAATCGATAATTACAATATCATTCCCATTAACAGTCTCTTCAAGATTCTGTTCTGTTAGATCAACGGTTGCCACATTAGTCTCCCGATCCCAAGTGTTAAAACGCTAAAGTATACTATATAGTAAAAATCTAATATACCTTGGCGATAGCAGGTAATAACTTCTAACTCCCCTGGCGCCCATATAATTTCTGGTAAACACCGCCTTTCGTAATCAATTCCTGGTGCTGGCCTTCGTCAATTATCCTTCCATTATCAAAGACATAGACTCGATCTGCCTGTTTAACAGCGCTCAGACGGTGGGCAATAATGATGGTTGTGCGGGACTGCAAAAATTTTTCCAGCGCCTGGTGCAAACGGGACTCGGTTTCAGTATCCAGGGCAGAAGATGCCTCATCCAGGATCACAACCCGGGGATTCATTAAAATCATCCGCGCTATGGCCAGTCGCTGACGCTGACCACCAGAAAGACGAATGCCATTCCGCCCGACAATAGTATCCAGGCCATCGGGGGTGTC
Source organism: Gammaproteobacteria bacterium (assembly GCA_029879605.1). Lineage (GTDB taxonomy): Bacteria > Pseudomonadota > Gammaproteobacteria > SZUA-229 > SZUA-229 > JAPHQX01. The sequence continues at coordinate 644 of JAOUQA010000420.1, read as the reverse complement.
CTCAACCACCTGCTTCAGTTGGGCAATATCCAGCGCCTGCCAGAGTTTTTCTTCATCGATACCCTTGCCCATATCCAGGTTATGCCGGATCGAATCGTTAAATAAAGCCGGATGCTGTAAAACCGTTGCGACGTGTTCTCTAACCACATCAAGGCCAATCTCGGTCACAGGTACATTATCAAAATAAATCTGGCCTTCATTAGGCGGATATAAACCAAGAACAACCTGTACCAGGGTAGATTTACCGCCCCCACTGGCACCAACCAGGGCAACTTTTTCCCCGGCTTTGATATCCAGTGAGACATTATCCAGCACCCGCTCCCCCTCACCATAGGCGAAACCAATATTTTCAATTCGAACAGCTACTGTATGCCTGTCGGCAAACGGGTTTTTCAAATGGGGGTAACAGGGTTCCTGGCGTAACTGGAGCAGGCGATTGATTCTGGCCAGGGCTGCATTAGCTGCAAAATAACTGTACTGGATACCCAGTATCTCCTGCACCGGCGTCATCATGAACCATAAATACGCATACACAGCAAACATCTGACCAATCGATAGACTGGAAAAAATCACCATCAACATACTCACTGCACGGAAAACTTCAAACCCAAACAGAAAAACAAAAAATGATGATTTATTGGCTG
>JAOUQA010000047.1 GCA_029879605.1 Gammaproteobacteria bacterium | reverse complement strand
TGGCTCTTCACCCCGTTCCAGGATCTGGCGTAATTCACTGCGACGCTGCTGATGCTGTTCCAGCTGGCTCGACATGCGTTCAATATTCTGTTCAAGGTTACGTCGTGAAGTTCGCCTTGATTCGATGCTAATAGCCAGTTCATGTACTGCTTCGCGTTCGGTCTGCGCCTTACTACGAGCCTCGTGTAAACGATTCTGTAAACTTTCTCTCTGGCCAGTAAGACTTTCCCGTTCACGACTCAGTGTTTCCATCTGTGCCATGGCTTCGTTACGTTTCTGACGTGCTGTCTCCATATCAGTTTCTTCCTGTGAAATCTGACTATGAATTTCTGCCGCTTCTTTCTGTAAATTACCCGTGCGATTCTGGATCTGCTCCAGGCGTGACTGACGTGCAGTAATCTGCGCCTTAATATGCGCAACCTGGCTGTGGGCCTGGTTTAATTCCGCCTGCCACTGCTCACGTTGCTGCTCATAAGTTAGCTGCTCAGCACGGTTATTCTGAATTTTCTGCTCAATATCATCCGCCTGCTCATCAAGCTGCTCCAGCTCCTGTTCCAGTTGCTTGATTTCCTGCTCACGAGCCAGCACGCCGGCTTTTTCATCTTTATCACGAGCAACTCGCAACCAGTTACGACCTAACCAGATACCATCCCGGGTGATCACAGAATCGCCATCGGCCAGGGAAATACGCATACTCATTGCCTGGTTCAGATCTTCAGCTATCAGCACACCGTTCAACAGGTTGCCCAGGGGCCATTTAGAGCGGATTTTATCTGCCAGGGCATTGTGCATACTGGCAGCAGGCACATCGGCACTGGAGGTATCAAACAATGTCAGGCTACCTGCATCCAGGCTATTTAGAACACCCGTCACACCATCAATACCATCAACACAAACGGCTTCAAGGTATTGTCCAAGTACAGTTTCAGCCGCTTTTTCCCAGCCTGATTCAACCTCGAGACTTTCAGCTAAACGGGCATTCTCGGACAGGCCCTGGTTTTCGAGCCAGCCAGTCACTGCTTTTTCCTGCTTACCTAATGCAGCCTGTTGCAATGCCTGTAGCGAAGCCAGCTTGCCTCGTTTGTCATGTAACTGATGTCGAATATCATCCTGGTGACTATTAAACTGGTTGGTCTGCTCGCGGTAGATATTAATTTTTTCCAGCACTTCAGCAACGCGATCTTCCAGCTCTGTTTTCTGCATCTCGGCTTCTTCACTCTGCTGACGTAAATTATTCAGCTCGCTTTCGAGATCACCGGCACTGAGATTTTTCTTTTCTTCTTCAATCCGCTGCAGACGCTGTTGCAGATTTGCAATATGTCTTTCCAGCTGCTCCATACGCGTGCGCTCAACCTGGGCACTCTCTGAAGGCTCCGCAACGCGGCGATTATATTCTTCCCAGGCAGTTTGCCACTCATGCATGGCAGCTTCCGCTTCCTGTAAAGCTTCACTGGAAGTTTGTTGCGCTTCACGCAGCATCTCCAGCTGAGGCTCACTGTCTGCCAGTACTTGCAGCACTTCTTCAAGTTGCTGTTTATCATGCTCAACGGCATGCTCAGCTTCGCGCAATGAATTTTCCAGGTCACGCAAATCCTGTTGCTGACGTTCATAAAGTTCTTTCTGATGCTGAATCGATTGTTCCAGGCGTGAAATATCTGAACCCAGTTTATAAAACTGGGCCTGTACCGCATTTAAAGATTCATTGGCTTCAGTGCGTTGTTCTCGACTGGTTTCAATGTCAGCTTCAACAGAACGCTGTTCCGCAATAACCTGCTCCAGTCTTGTCTGCTGTTCCTGTATCGCCTGCTGACGATTCTCGACTTCTTTTTTCAGCTCGCGCCAGCGCAAAGATAAATGCTCTGCCTTTAAGCGACGTTCTTCCTGTTTCATATCCTTATAACGCTCAGCCGTGCGCGACTGACGTTGCAAATGAGCCAGCTGTTTATCTATTTCTTCACGTAAATCATCCAGGCGATCCAGGTTTTCGCGGGTATGTCGAATACGGTTTTCAGTTTCCCGGCGACGCTCTTTATACTTGGAAATACCGGCTGCTTCTTCCAGGAATGTACGTAATTCTTCTGGCTTGGCTTCAATCAGGCGGGAAATCATACCCTGCTCGATAATGGCGTAACTTCTTGGCCCCAGGCCAGTACCTAAAAACAGGTCGGCAATATCACGACGGCGGCATTTAGTACCATTTAGAAAATACTTGGACTGACCATCACGGGTCACTGTGCGTTTGGCGGATATTTCATTATATTGCGCATAAGGGCCTTCCAGCTTGCCTTCGCTATTATCAAAAATCAGCTCAACAGAGGCCTGACCCACAGGCTTTCTTGATGAAGAACCACTGAAGATAACATCGTCCATGGACTCACCACGTAAATGCCTGGCTGATGATTCACCCATAACCCAGCGCACCGCGTCAATAGTATTGGATTTGCCACAGCCATTAGGACCGACAATACCGGTGAGATTACTTGGAAAATTGATGGTGGTTGGGTCGACGAATGATTTAAAGCCCGCCAGTTTAATCTTACTCAGTCGCATTAAGGTTCTGGATCCTTTTTTATCGTTTTGTATGATTGATATTTATCAAAGCGCCTAAGTATATCAATTTCGCGCTATAATGCCGCCCTAATTCACACAATGTTTTAAATATTTTTCACTCAAGATATAAGTCACTGATTATAAAAGAGGTTCAACATGTCGACACAGCCTTCAAAGTCCCTGGAAACCTTTGATAATCCCCGCCCAGAAAGGGATTATACGATTCGCATCACCATGCCGGAATTCACCTGCCTGTGCCCAAAAACTGGCCAGCCGGATTTTGCCACCATCGACCTGGAATACATTGCTGACAAAAAATGTGTCGAGCTAAAATCCCTGAAACTGTATATCTGGGCCTTCCGTGATGAAGGTGCATTTCATGAAGATGTTACCAACCAGATTCTCAGTGACCTGGTGACGGCAACTGAACCACGCTTTATGCGCGTCACTGCTGAATTCAATGTCCGCGGTGGAATTTATACCACCGTTGTGGCCGAACACCGCGCAGAAGGCTGGCTGGCTCCGGAGCCGGTAGACCTGCCCTGAGATATTCATGGCTCTCTACATTGGCATTGACCTCGGCACTTCGGGCTGTCGCGCCTGCGCACTGGATGAAAACAGGCAGATAGTTCATATTTGCAGCCGCAACTGGCCCGCACCACTAACAGAAAAGAATGCGCTGGAGCAGGATGCCCGGCTCTGGTGGCAGGAAGTTGAGCAATTACTCAGCGAACTTTGCCAACAGATTGATGCAACCCAGGTGGCTGCAATTGCCGTTGATGGCACCTCCGGCACAGTACTGGTCACAGATGAAAAGGGAGAGCCACTGGCCCCTGCCCTGATGTATAACGATAACCGTGCTATTGAACAGGCTCGGCACATAGCCCGGCATGCCCCGGAGAATTCACCCGCCAGTGGTGCCGGGTCTGGCCTTGCCAGGCTATTGTGGTTATATGAACACAATCCGGTGGCAAGCCATGCCCTGCACCAGGCTGACTGGGTACTGGGTAAATTATCAGGTCGATTCAACATCAGTGATGAAAATAATGCCCTGAAAACCGGCTACGACCCGGTCAAGAGGGAATGGCCTGGCTGGATCAACAGCCTGGGTATCAGGCATCTCCTGCCAGAGGCTATTCCACCGGGTACCGACATTGGCTGCCTGACTGATTCTATCTGCCAGCAATTTGGCCTGGCTAGAACTACCCGGGTCATCTCGGGTACCACTGACAGTATCGCTGCTTTCCTGGCCACGGGTGCCAGCCAGCCCGGTGAAGCAGTCACCTCGCTGGGCAGCACACTGGTATTAAAAATTATCTGCGAGCAACCGGTATTCAATGCTGACTACGGCATCTACAGTCACCGGCTGGGAAATTACTGGCTGGCAGGTGGTGCTTCCAATAGTGGTGGCACCGTATTAAAACAGTTTTTCACGGATCAGCAAATGCGGGACATGACAAGCCAGCTACAACCGGAACAGACCACTGGCCTGGATTATTATCCGCTGCTAAAAAAAGGTGAACGTTTCCCTCAATCTGATCCGGAATTACAGCCAAAACTTGAACCCAGGCCTGAGCAGCCGGTTGTTTTTTTCCAGGCAATGCTGGAAGGCATAGCCCGTATCGAACACAAGGGTTACCAGAAACTGCATGAGCTGGGTACACCTTACCCGGTTAATATTCGCACCGCAGGTGGTGGCAGTGTTAACCTGGCATGGCGTAGAATCCGCCAGGATATAACAGGTGTAAACATCACCACGGCAGACAATACGGAAGCCTGTGTTGGCACTGCTTTATTAGCCATGCAAGCCGTATAAAATATAACAGCCATCAAGTTGACATAATTTCTAACAATGCAACCACAATGAAAAAATCAAAAACATGTTATGTTTAACACTGACATTCAAAGAGTAGACAGGTAATGATCCGAGCATTTTTAAGTGGCTTTCTGTTTTCATTAAAAGGCCTGAAAATTATTAACCAGCGAGGTATACGTCACTTTGTGATGATTCCACTGATGATCAACATCAGCCTGTTCAGCATGGGTATCGCTGTACTGATCATGATGTTTTCACAATGGATGGAATCCCTGATGCCTGATTTTCCCGACTGGTTATCCTGGCTGGAAGACAGCATCCGATGGCTACTCTGGCCGTTATTTACGTTTATGATATTTTTTATAGCTTTTTATAGCTTTACCTTTATTGCCAATTTAATTGCTGCACCCTTTAACAGTTTGCTGTCAGAAAAAGTAGAAGCATCCCTGGGCAAAGATCCAGATAAACATATTCCAACATTCCCCCCCTGGGTAACCATAAAAAAATCCGTTGGATCAGAAATTGGCAAATTACTCTATCTTGTTAAATGGTCACTGTTAATTCTTGTCCTGTCTTTCATACCAATTTTAAACATCACGGCACCTGTATTATGGTTTGTTTTCGGTGCCTGGATGCTGGCACTTGAATACCTGGATTACCCGATGAACAATCATGGTCATTATTTCAAAGAAATTAACCAGCATGCTACTAAACAGAAAACATCCAGCCTGGGACTGGGAACAGGTATCCTGTTACTTACCAGCATACCTGTTGTGAATTTTTTTGCTATGCCTGCCAGTGTTGCAGGTGCAACAGCCCTCTGGGTAAAACGGGAACAAACAAGCAATGGAAACTAAAATTATCGACCTGGAAATTCGCCTGACACACCAGGAGAATCACATTGAAGAGCTGGATAAAATTATTTACCAGCAACAGAGAACCATTGACGCATTAAAAGAACAGTTGGGCAACCTTGAAAAGCGCCTGAAAACAGCAACAGAAAATAATATTCTTTCACCATCTGAAGAGTCACCGCCACCCCACTACTAATATATTACTGTATTACTACCCGTGAACAATATTATTTCCCAGCAGGTCATTCAGCAATTTCAAAGCAGGCTGGAACAGCATCCCATCCATGAAGTAATTAAAAACATTGAAGATCTTCAATATTTTATGGAACAACATGTCTATTCAGTCTAGGACTGATGTATACAACGCCATAAAACAAAAATCCAGAAATATCTAGGTCATTATTTCATCAATAAATCTCAGGAACTCAGGAACATCAATTGGCTTGGTAAGATAATGATCAAATGATTCCATATCAGCACGCTGCATATCATGACTCATAGCATTTGCTGACAGGGCCACAACCAGTAATTGACTGGTAGCAGCATTACTACGTAAAACTTCAAGCGCTTGATAACCATCCATACCTGGCAGATTAATATCCATCAGAACTAGATCAGGCAATTCTTTAGTCGCTATTTCTATACCTTCCTCGGCATTCGATGCAGAAAGAAAAACAACATTGTCGCGTACCTTTAACACCCTTTGCACAAGGCGAAGATTCGCCATGTTATCCTCTATATAAAGCACTTTTATTTCATGTGTAGACGATGCCATCAAAGTGTCTTTAGCAGCATCTTTTTCGATCAACTGATCAGGTAATTTAGTGTATATAGGCAAAGTAAAACTAAAACGCGTGCCAGTATTAGGCTTACTAGTACATGTTATATAACCACCCATAAGTTCAATAAGATCTTTTGTTATAACCAGCCCTATCCCGGTTCCCTCAACTTTATCATTACTACCTCCAAGTCGTTCAAAAGGAATAAACAACTTATCCATATCACTGGCTGAAATACCTACTCCTGTATCTATAATACTGATTTCAATATAGGCTGCGGATAGCATTTTAAATTCAACATCAACTTTACCGCCTGACCTGTTATATTTAACAGCATTTGTTAGCAGGTTAATAATTACCTGTTTGAGGCGTAACTTATCAGCATACACATAAACATCACCCGTGATACCAATAACTTCACCTGAAATACTACCAACATTAATCTCAACATTATTAGAAGCAGCCAGGTTTTCTATAAACCGGGCAGATTCATTAACAGCGTCCAGCAACATTACAGGCTCAATATCAAGATCCACCTTGCCGGACTCGATCTTTGCCAGGTCAAGAACCTCATTAATTAAGTCCAGCAGATGATCACCAGAGCGCAGCACTTCTTCAACATTCTGGCTTTGTTGCTCCGTCAAAGACTCGAGTGAAAGCAATTGTGAAAAACCAATAATTGCATTTAATGGTGTGCGTAGCTCATGACTCATACGGGATAAAAACTCTGACTTGGCCTGGCTGGATTTTTCAGCTACATCCCTGGCATGTTGTAATTCATCATCAGCCAGCTTGCGTTCTGTAATGTCCTCATATGCCCCAAGAACACCGATTACCCGCCCATGAACATCATGTAATGGCACTTTATTCGTATTTATAAAGATAACCCTGCCATCAGCTGTATGCTGTGTTCCCTGTATATTAAATTCAGCCTGATCATTTTCCATAACTTGTAGATCATATTTTCTATATTTTTCAGTTTCTTCAGATGTCCATGGCAAATCATAATCATTTTTACCAGCAATATTTTCTACAGAATCAAAACCTGAAATTTTAAGAAAATTCTTATTACAGCCAATATAATTAAAATTCAAATCTTTCCAGAAAATATACTGTGGGATATTATCCATAACCAGTTGCAACATTTTTCCTGACTCAAGCAATTGCTGCTGTACAATCTCACGATTTTTTATCTCTTCAGCCAGTTGCTGATTGGTTTTCTCAAGATCGCTAGTGCGATCTTTAACACGATTCTCTAAATCCATATGTATCACATTCAGATCATCTTCTCTTGCTTCAATCGTTAAAGCAGCAGTATTCATTGCCTGTTTTAGAATCTCGAATTCCACAGAATGAAACAACTCATCAGAAATCGAATAATCACCATGCCTCAATGCTTCCGCATTACTAGTCAGATGGGATATCGGGTTTGTAATTGATCGTTGAACAAACAGGAACACAACGGGTATAACTGCCAGGGCAGATAATACAAAAACAACCGCCATCATCTGGTACATAGAGACAACCTGATCATGCAGAATCTGCTTACCCAGTCCTGCAACTATGTAGAATCTTTCACCATCATTTAATAAAACAGAAAATGCTTTTATAAAATAATCATCATTACTCAGCATAGCCTCAATATTTGCAGAAGATGATGAAAATAATTCTGGAGCCATTAACAAATCATCATAAGCAGCAAATTTAGCAACATCACTAATATAATAATTATTTCGAGTTAAAATACCGAATTCTGCATAGGCATGTTTATACAGGGAAGAAAAATACTCGCTAGTAAGAAAACGAGTTAATACTATATTACCAACTACTTTAGATGTCTTATCAGGGAAAACCCTCTCTATTGGCACAATAGACTCAATTGCTATCCCAGTTGAGTATTCCTTGTAGTAAACAGTCTTCACCTTAATGCCTTGAAGAAAATAAGTATCTTTGCTCCACGAGATGTCAGCTGGATCTGTTTTTAAACTGGTATTATCTAAAGCATTAAAAACTTTCAAATCTGGGCGTTTATTTTTAAAACTGAGATAACCATAATCGTTATGGCCAGGCTGAATATCAACATATGAAACCAGCCACTTGTTATTATCATATACACGCACATGATCAACCCGGGCAGCACGAGCGAAATTCAGTAATGTCTTTGCCATATCCTTTTTTTCTGGATCAAACATTAAATGGTCATAGTTATCAATGTCCGAATACTCAGAAATCAAACTCAAGGATGAAACTAGTGACTGGCGTGATGAAACACTTAAAACTGCCTTAGCCATTTCAATTTCAGTAGCACGAAATGACTCACTTACATTTGAATAAAAATCAGCAAGCACCTGTTCGGAATTTTCTTCATAATCTTTATATATGAAGTAACTCAAAGCCCCCCCAGACAATAGCATGACTACTGCTATTGATAGCAGCAGTAATACAAGCAGCTTATACTTAAGACTCAAAGATAGCCTCATGAAATATCCTGCAACTCCTGTTTAAATATCAAAATATTGGATCAACTGCATGTACATTATTTTTTGTTATTATTCGACTATCTACCCTGACATGCCTGGGTACTTTTTTATTATTTAATATTTTTAAAACAACCTGGACTGCCTGGCTAGCTGAAGTAGGATACAGAAACGAGGCAGACTGATGACCTTCAATAATTGCTTTTTTTGCTTCTGATATGTAATCAATTCCAACGATGATTTTATCTACCGGATTAATACCTGACTTAACCATAGCCAGCCTGGCGCCACTCGCCATACTGTCACTTTGTGCATACAGGGCATCAAATTCTATACCCGAAGCAATAAGCTCATCAGTTACCTTAACTGCATCAGAACGCAAATAATTAGCTGTTTTAATTGCAACGACTTTAATGCCAGGATATTTTTTTATTTCTTCTAAAAAACCTTCAGTCCTCATTATTGCTGTTGTGGCTGTCGGCACACCTTGAAGCATAAAAACACGTCCCTTACCATTAAGTTTTTTTGCTATATAACGAGCTGCCTGCCTGGCTATATCCCGATCATCAGGTGCAACAAAACTGGTAAAATCATCATTACTAATACGCCTGGTAACCAGTACAACGGGTATACCACTTTTATATGTTTTACTAATAACCGGTGTCATCAGATTCATGTCTCTCGGACTCGTCATCAACACATCAACTTTCTGATAAACCAGGTCTTCGATATCTTGAACCTGTTTTGCCGTACTACCATTCGCATCAGTAAAAATAAATTTTATACCCGGGTATTTTGCAAACCCTTCCTCAAGCTGCTGAACCTGTGCAGCTCGCCAGTCATTTGTCATAGTATCCTGAGCATAGGCAACCACATATTTCGCTTTCTGTGTTCCAGCACCGAAACATTCAATTGCAAACAGGAATACAAACAGAAACAGCGTAGAACTGATGAATTTATGATCAGACAGATTTCTTTGAAGGGATGCTACTACCAACATAGTTACTCCCGGTATGGATTGCCAGGTCACCTATAGAATGCGACAACATTCTAACAGACAAACCATGCCATGTGTCATGGTATGTTATTAAAAAACAGTACCGCTATTATTTCAATATGCACATAAAAAAGGCGCACTGTATTACTACAGCGCGCCTTTTCATAACTGGTCGATAAAACTTATTTAGCCAGTTGAGCCTTGATAGCATCAATTACGGCATCACTTGATGTAGCATTGACCGTTAACAGCATACCTTCTTTTTCATAAAAACCTGCAAGAGGGGCTGTTTTTTCATTGTAAACGTC
>JAOUQA010000419.1 GCA_029879605.1 Gammaproteobacteria bacterium | reverse complement strand
TGCGCTACCAGAAACACGTAGTGTTAAAGGGTCAAATATGTGCAGAATCTCTGTGTTCCAGCCACAGAACGGTGATATTGTTGTTATCTCATCAGTTATAGATAACCTGGTGAAGGGTGCGGCAGGCCAGGCGGTGCATAATATGAATATTATGTTTCGGCTGGATGAAACCCAGGGGCTTTCTGATGTGGGTCTGTTGCCATAATTTCTGGAACAGTTTGATTGTTATAAAAATTAGAAAAATTATTTAAGATATTAAAGTTATATGAAACCCATTCCGGTAAATAATAAGTATCTGATCAGTATTCAGAGACCTCATTTATGGGGTATTAGTATTCTGGTTATATTGTTAGTCATTGCCCTCCTGTTCTGGGTAGCTTTTGATTATGGTCGTAAATCAAGTGGTTTTTATCTGGCTGAATCCGAAATCCAGATTGAATTACTGGAGACTGAGATTGCAAAACTTAAAAAGCATAATGAAAACCTGAATCGTGAAAAAACACGTCTGGCCAGGGATCACAGCATCGAAAAGGATGCCAGTGGTCAAGTCACAAAAACCCTGGCTGAAAAGCAGGAGCAAATCCTTGAAATGAAGGAAGAGCTTACGTTTTATAAAAATATAGTTAAACCAGGTAGTGCAAAAAGAGCTATAGTCATTAAGAAGATAGGTTTTAAACCGGCTGCTGGAAACACCTATAATTATAAATTTACCCTTGGGCATGAGGGCGGACGTTTAGGTGCTTTATCAAGAGGAGCAGTAGAATTTTCAGTTACAGGTACATCGTTGGATGGGACTCAGCAGCATCTGGACTGGTCGCAGATATCGCTATCAGGTGATCTGAAGCGGCAAAAATTTGGATTTAAGTTTTTTCAGGACTTTGAAGGGAGTATCAGATTTCCAGAAGGATTTAAGCCAATATCTATACACGTGCTTGTGTTGCCTAGCAATTCACAAGTTCCAAAGGTAAATGAAGAGTTTATCTGGGAAAAATTAATTTCTGGCGGAGAAAATGAAAATGTGGGGCAAACCTAAAACCAAACCAACCAAAATTGAAACACTCATTGGCACCAGTATTGAAGTTCGTGGTGATATTATTTTTAGTGGTGGACTTCATGTTGATGGCAAGATTGTAGGTAATGTAATTGCAGAAGATGATTCAGAATCCATGTTGGTACTGAGTGATCACGGTAACATCGAAGGCGAAGTCCGTGTACCTTATGTGGTCTTGAATGGTGAAGTCACTGGTGATGTTTATGCGGCTGAGCGGGTAGAATTGTCCAGTCATGCTCAGGTCAGTGGTAATGTTTATTACAATTTACTTGAGATGGCTATGGGTGCCGAGGTAAATGGCAGCCTGGTTCATTGTAAGAATGAGAAAAAATTACTGGAATTTCAGAAAGATAGAAGTTCTGAGAAGGCTGAGTCAGCCAGTGAAGCGCCAGCTCCTGATACGGTTTGATGATTTAGCTAGACTTGATCTATAAAGTTGACTAAAATACTCAGGTAATTACCGTATTTAAGTACATGGTTTGGAGAATTAATTTATGACCGCTGAAACAGCAGAAAATACTATACCTGCACCACTAATTTTTACAGATGCTGCTGCTGCCAAGGTAAAAAGTTTGATTGAAGAAGAAAACAACCAGAATCTGAAGCTGCGTGTTTTTATTAGTGGTGGTGGTTGTTCCGGATTTCAGTATGGATTTACATTTGATGAGAGTATCAATGATGGTGATACCTCGGTCGAGAATGGTGGCGTTACTCTGCTAATTGATCCTATGAGTTACCAGTACCTGGTTGGTGCTGAAATTGATTACAAAGAAGATCTGCAGGGTGCGCAGTTTATTATTCGTAATCCGAATGCACAGACAACATGTGGTTGTGGTTCTTCATTCTCACCAGAATAATCAGGTTATCATTTTCATGATTCAGAAAGGGTGCAGATGCACCCTTTTTTGATTTTAGGCGGGAAATATCGCACCTAGAACAACTGATTGTCTGGCTCCGGTGACTTCTGGCAGGTTGCCAGGATGGTTATCCAGGGTTTGTTTTGCCAGCCAGGCAAATGCAGCAGCTTCAACCCAGTCAGCAGGTAAACCGAAATCCTCACTTGTCGTGATATGCGTGTTGTTCAGGCAAGATTCCAGTTGCTGCATTAAATTTTGATTATGAGCGCCACCACCACAGACGATCAGGGTAGAAATATCAGGTAAAAATCGTGTTATAGATTCACTGATACTCTGAGCTGTAAATTGACATAGACTGGCCTGGATCTCATTATTTTCAAGTCCAGGAAAAGCCTTTAGCTGATTTTCCAGCCAGGATAAATTGTAGTGTTCACGCCCGGTGCTTTTTGGCGGTGACTGGTGCAGAAAATTATCTTTCATGAGTTGATTAACCAGTTCCTGGCTGGGTGCTGAACTTGCTGCCCAGGCGCCATTTTTATCATAGGGTTTTTGCTGGTGTTTCTGAATCCAGCTATCCATCAGCATATTGCCTGGTCCCGTATCAAAACCAAAACACGGGTTATCAGCCTGAGATGGCAGGCAGGTAATATTGGCT
>JAOUQA010000418.1 GCA_029879605.1 Gammaproteobacteria bacterium | reverse complement strand
ATGCCTGGGTTGATTTTAAAAATTTCTCAGTACATAAAGCAACAGCCAGTTTAAAATGTAATGACCTGGTTCTGTATTATCTGGGTGAAGATGTCGAGTCATGGGCTCTGGATCATATTTCAATGAAATTTCAATGGAGCCAGGCAGGTAATGATTCAATTATTAGTGTTAATGATTTATATGTCCGTCGTAATAACCGTGGCTGGCCTCAAAAAACAGCGGCATCGCTAAAGATTTCTGATGGGCATGAAATTGGTTTTAAAGCTAATTATGTAAGGCTTGATGATTTTATATATTTTAAAAAAATCATCGATGTGCTTCGCCCAAATTATGAGCTTGATCAAATTGCCTTGATTGATATGGATACTGTTAAGGCTGATTTATACGATGTGGATGTTGAGTTAAATATAAATGAACCAGAGGATTTATTAGTTAAAGGTTATTTCAGGGAATTTGGTTATCAGTCTAAATCAAAAATACCATCAATTAATGGGCTTGATGGTTATGTGCGATACGATCAGGGTCGGATGGTATTTGATCTGAGTAGTGATGGTGTATCTCTGGATTTTAATGGTTTGTTTAGAAATAAATTACACCTGGATTACCTGTCTGGTGAGGTGTCAGTTGGGAGAAGAGATAATGACTGGCTGGTAACATCGGATAAAATTATTGCACAGTCTGAACACCTGGGGTCGGATGTAAGAATGAAGATTACAATTCCTGAACAGGGTGAAGTGTTTATGGATATTGTTTCAAGTCTTTATAATGGTGATGCAAGATACGTAAATTTGTATTTACCTGCATCTATTATGAATAAAAAAACGGTTAAATGGCTTGATGAGGCATTCGTCAGGGCCGACATTCCTCGCGGTGGTTTTCTTTATTATGGCAGGGTTGATCATTTTCCATTCAAAAATGGAGAAGGTGTGATGGAGATTCTGTTTGATGTCGAAAATGCAAAACTTAAATATCTACATGGTTGGCCCGAGATTACAAATCTGAAATCATCGGCATTATTTTATAATTCATCATTTTCTATACAGGGGGCAACAGGCCATGTTTATGGAAGCGACCTGACCAATGTGAATATTGCTATTGATGATTTTTCAGATGCCCATCTTTCAATTGGCGGAAATATTTCATCGCCACTGTCAGATATGTTGCTGTTTGTTAATAATAGTCCACTTAAAGATATGCTGGGTGATTTTGTGGCTGGTCTTGAGGGTAAGGGGCAGGCCGGTCTGGATCTTAACCTGGAAATACCTCTTGTATCAGATGCTAAATTAAAAGTTAATGGTGATTTATTGTTCAAAAATAATAATATTAATCTCCCGGATCAGGGGTATTTGCTCGAAAATGTAACTGGCCAATTAGCTTTTACTGAATCGTCAATACGTTCTGATCAGTTACAGGCAACATTAAATAAACATATGATTCAAATTGATATTGAATCACGTGATCATGGTCAGAAGCCTGAAACTCTCATTTCTGTAGCAGGAGGGCTTCCAGTAAAATCAGTGCTATCCCCTGTTCCGTTCTTAACAAATTATTTTGATGGTGTAGCTGACTGGTTGGCTAATATAAGAATACCTATGGGGGGGGGGAGGCAGCAGCCAAAAGTTAGTATTGATGTTAAATCCGAACTTCTGGGTGTTTCTTCATCTTTGCCAGTGCCTTTTGCCAAGAAGACAGATAAACCAGTATCGCTGGATCTCAAGATTAATGTTATGCATGATAATACAGTTAATTTGACAATGTTGTATGACAGCTCAATCAGGTACTCGGCAAAATACGATAATCAGTTATGGGATATGGGCTTGATTTCGCCTCAGTTAAGAGGATCAATAAGATTTTCTGGTAAATCTATTCTTGATCATCCTGTAAGTCTGAAAATTAATTACCTGGATGCAACAGCTTATTCCAGTCTAAAGACGGGGGATTCAAAAATAAAAATTTCACCAGCTAATTTGCCGTCACTTACGGTTACTGCAAAAGAAATTGTCTGGAATAAAATGCAATTCAGAAACGTTCGCCTAAAAACGCATCCTGATAAATCTGGAATGATAATTGATCAACTTGATCTTGATGGGCCAGATATTCAGTTGAAGGGTAAAGGATCGTGGTTAACGACTTGGCGTTACGAAAATCGAACAGTACTTGATTTTTCATTAACTACTGGAAATCTAGGACGTTGTTTACATGAGCTTAATCTTTCGAAAAGTATTAAAGATGCAGATGGCAGGGGCGATTTTAAACTGGCATGGAATGCAGAGCCGTACAATGTTTCTTTGGACCTGATTGAAGGTGAATCAAATATCAAGCTGGAGGATGGGGAACTGGTGGATATCAAGCCAGGAGCTGGGCGTATACTGGGTATACTTAATTTTGAGACACTTTTATCACTTGATTTTGGTAATCAGGTTTCAGGTGGTTTTTCTTTTGATGAAATTAAAGGTTCATTGAGATTTGAAAATGGTAATGTGTATACTGATGATATGATAATTGAAGGTAAGGTTGCAGAAATCAATATGCAGGGACGAGTGGGTCTTGTGGCAAAAGATTTTGATCAG
>JAOUQA010000417.1 GCA_029879605.1 Gammaproteobacteria bacterium | reverse complement strand
GACACTAAACCTGAAAAACATATACTTTCCTTCCAGTCTCTCATACACAAACCGTGAACAGACACTGATTCGCGATTCAATTTTTAACACCACGCTATTGCGCACCCATGACAATGTCAAACGCTTAAATTACCGTGGACACAGCAGGAAAATGAGCCTGGACATGGAGCATATGGAATATGATGATTTTATTTATGACAGGCACTACAGCTATGACCGTGAACAACTCCATCATACGTTTAGCTGGGGCAAAAACAGCTCGCTTCGTAGCCGCCTGGAACATGCCGAACAAAAAGGTTTTGGCGACTATCAACGCACAGCAATAACAGAGAATCTTCGACTACAACACACACAAAACTTATATACTACCTATCAGCATGCTTACAATAAAACAGAACGCACTATTCGCACCACCAGCCACAATAGTAATATTGACATAACCCATCAGCTTTATAGCAACTTAACAACGCAGCTTGGCTACCAGAGAAATATTAGCAAATATGATAATGGCAGTAGCGGCAGAACAACTGCAACTGGACCAAAATATAGCGTAACCTACAATAAGAAATTACCAATTGAAAAGAGCAATATTTCTCTTGGCATTAATGGCTCACGATTAAATACTGAACAGGCAGGTGGCACCCAGCTAATAGACGTAATAAATTACACAAGTATCTTTGACACCGATCGAATTATTCTAAACCAGCTGTATATAGATATTACTACTATCGAAGTAATTAATGCGACTACTAGTGCCATATACGTCAAGGATATTGACTATAGCATCACACAAGCTTCTAGCGGTTACACAGAAATTTATAGAATAGACAGTGGCAACATTGTACTTGACGAAGAAGTCAAAATTAATTTTAGTCACTGGTCTCCTGGCAATACCTCTGTCCACAATGGTTATTTTGTCCGTTTCAATATGAACAATTTCCAGCTCTATCACAATCACTCAAGCAATGATCAGGAACTGAATATAAATCCAAATATCCTGACTAACGTCGCCTTTCCTTCCGGGTTTCTAGCAGAAACTCATACAAAAGAAACAACAACTGGTGTCTCATACAGATTAATAAAAGACAATTTCAAATTGGGATTGGGTATAGAGACCAGACACACCAGCCTGGACACTTATGATGTACGTACACAGTCTTTCAAACAGGATCTATCCTACAATCTCTCGATGCTGACAACATTATCAGTAAATGCTAACGAGAGCAGATCTGAAACCACATTGGCAGAAATTTCCTCTATCAGCACTAGCGCCAACCTGAATATACGGATCCCCGGCACTAGCATGAGCGTAAAACCGCACCTGAGTTATCGACAACAGGATGATAGTATTGGCAATGATGATACCTATATTAATGAAGGTGTCGATTTTGAGTGGCGCTACCACCTACTCACCTTCAATGCCAGCCTGAATCACTATCAATGGGATGGTACGACAAAGAATGGCGAAGACAACAGGCTGATGTTCAACTTGATAAGACGATCACAATGAAACAACTAATTACAATTAGCCTCCTGGCACTATTATTTTCTGCCTGTGCAACACCAGAAAAATCAGCAATAGAAAACCAGCAGGCATCTGAGATTGTATGGCCAATGCCACCCCAAAAACCCCGAATCAAGTACCTGTACCAGTTTGCCAAACCCACTGACCTTGAAATCAATGAATCATTTTTTTCTCGATTATGGGGCTGGATCTCTGGTCGAAGTCTCAGCACTGGCATGGTTCGCCCTTATAGTATTGCTGTCAGAGATCAGCTTATTGCTGTTGCTGACCCCGGTAACAAAAGCGTACATGTGTTTAACACCAACACCAGTGAATATATTCGGCTCAACAAATCAGATCATAGCTATTTCGCCTCTCCGGTTGGCGTTGCCATTGGTGATAATCAAATATATATATCAGATTCAAAATTGGGCGAAGTCTTTATATTTACTACAGAAGGCGAATCTGTAAATACAATTAAAGGCCTGAAAAGACCAACCGGACTTTCCTTTAATCACGACAGCAAGCGTTTATATGTATCTGATACACTTGAGCACAAAATTGTCATTTATAATAGCGATGGTCAGAAACAGTTTTCATTTGGACAACGCGAAAAAGATAAAGGCGACTTCAATTTCCCAAGTCACCTGGTTCTGGATAAAGACAGGCTCTATGTCAATGACACCATGAATTTTCGCATCCAGATTTTTGATCTGGATGGAAACTACATTACTGGCTTTGGTAAACACGGTGACGCCTCGGGCTACTTTTCACAGCCCAAGGGCGTTGCTATCGATAGCAAGGGCCATATTTACGTGGCAGATGCGATACTTAACAGGGTCCAGATATTTGATCAACAAGGACGCTTTTTACTGGAATTCGGCAATGAAGGTCGGCGATCCGGTGAGTTCTGGCTGCCTTCTGGTATATTCATAGATCAGGATAAAATCTATGTCGCCGATTCGTATAACCGCCGGGTACAGGTATTCCAGTATGTGGGAGGCTAAGATGAAAAAACTTGTCACGATCCTATTCCTGCTCCTGCTCACCACTGCGAGCATACTAAC
>JAOUQA010000416.1 GCA_029879605.1 Gammaproteobacteria bacterium | reverse complement strand
ACTGATTTGCCATTGAATTTTAACAGGCATTATTTGAGAACAAGATTAAGAGAAGAAGGTGTGGCGGGTGAAGTAATTGATGCCTTCATGGGGCATTGGGAATTAGGGCAAGAACCATTTGGACGATACTCATCATTATCACCAATAGAATATAGATCAGAGATTAAAAACCCACTTGAACGCATATTAGCTGATGATCAGTGGCAAGTAATCAAGGTTGGTCACTATGGACGAATCTAAAATATGGGATGGGTGGAATATAAGAGATTGTGGTGTTAAGCCAGATGGAGGGGAGGCCTTAAGAAGATATGAACGAAGGAGAAAGTATCGCAATGAACGTATAGGCATTTTATCAATTGTTGAAAAAATCAACCCTAGATTAATTTATGGGCATAGGGATATTAAATGTACAGATGATGAAGTAAGTAAATTACTGGAAAGAATAGCAGAAAATAGTGAGAGTATAAGGGTTAAGCAAGGGCATAATTTTCTTGTGCAAGGACTGGAAGCTGGAAAGAAAAAGTTAGGTTGGAAGATAAATGTACCTAGCCCCATGGTTAATATAAAAAGGGATTCCTCACCTTTTAGGCCTAGCCAGTTTCATACTTTAAAAAAGCTATACCTTATTATTAATCGATTTAATGAGAGTATTGAAGATGAATACTATTATAAGAATTCATCTTCTTGGAAGAAGCAGAATAATAATACGAAAGAAATATTTATAAAAAATTACCATGCAGGACAGATTTTATTATCTGCCATTGTGAATGGTGGGATATTAAGCAAAAAGTGGCTAGATGGTTTTGGTGATGCTCTAAAACATAGAGTAGTAATTGATGATGATTATTTATGGTTAGATTTAGAAGTAAATATAAAAAATAGTACGCGTAAAGATCACAGGAGGTGGTTCGCAGATCCTGTAACAGGTTTATTGATATTAAAATGGAAGAATAAATATGGCGACACGTGGATAGATGATACGACAAACATAGGGCAAAGAAAGCAAAATGAACTATGTATAAGAAATTTTTTCAGAGGGATGGGACTAAAATACAAGGATTCCTTTCCTGTAAGCAAGCTTATTAATTCTGCAAGCACTCTTTTGAGTATGTCGTTACCTCAGTTTTTAATAAAATATGCAGAGAGCCCAACAATGTCTCCTTCATTGTCACCGTTGACCTGGATTAGATTAAGACATGATAGGCAAGGGATAATAAATAAAGAAGAGAATAAAAAAGATGAAATTGTAGATATAGATATTAATATCAGAACAAATAATACAAAAGTAACTACAGGGGATCAAATAAAGAACCTAAGGAAATTACAGTCAATATTGGGTCTTTACCATCATCGTAATGCGCCTAGCATTGGTGAAATATGTAAAAAAATAGAAAGTTTTATAGATAGTGCGCAGTTGAACCCAATTGTTGCGTATCTTGCATACTGGTGTTTGATTAGGATGAGAAGCACAAGGCTGACTGGAAGTAAAGTGAAGCCATCTAGTATGAATACATATTTATCAACAATCGGGACGGATCTCATAAGGAATATGATTGAGTATAATCCTGTAGAACTTGATGAAGAAGATTGGATGGAAATATATGAGAAAGTAATAGATTCAGGAGCAAATAATAAAATAAAAAACAGAAGAAAACGCAGACTAAGAGAATTTCATGATTTTTTAGTTGTCTATGAAGGGTTTCCAAAGGTTTATTTTAGTGGTTGTGAACAAGAGGAAAATATTGTTGATGTAAATATCATCAGTCCTAAGGAGTATATGCAAATACTTTTGGTTTTATCTCAAGATTCATATGACTCAGAAAGATTAAGAAAAATAAGAAGAATAGTGTTTACACTAGGTTATAGATGTGGGCTAAGAAGAAAAGAAGTACTAACTATTCAAATACGTAACTTGCAGATATTAGATTGTAAAGGTGGTAATGCAAAAGAAGGATCAGAGCTGTTAATTGTTAGCAATTCCCAGGGGAAGCTTAAGACAAAAAAATCCACTAGAAGAATACCGCTTGAGTACCTGCTTACTGATGAAGAATTTGAAGAGTTATATCAATGGAAACAAAAAAGAATTAGAGAAGTAAAGGGCAGCAAAATTGTTAATCAACTTTTATTTTGTAATATAGCAAATGATATTGAGGTATTGTCTGATAAGGAGCTTTTTCAACCAATACATTTTGCCATGAGAATGGTTACTGGTGATTATTCATTACATTATCAGAATCTTCGTCATAGTTTCGCTACTATGTTGATATTAAGGCTAACACAGGACTCTTATAAGAATATATTGCCAGAGAGTTGGGTAACAGAAAATGGAAAATATTTATTGCCGCTTGAAAATGAGTCAATTTTGGACAAATTACTTAACAGGAGCGAATTCAGGCCGACAAGAAAGAATGTTTATCTAGTTAGTAATTTATGTGGTCATAACGGTCCAAAGGAAACACTAGACACATATATTCATTGTTTAGACTGGATAATGGGACGTGTTTTGCATGAACACAGTGAGACTTTATCCCTGAAAAAACAGGCCTATCTTTTAGGACAGAGCAGAGGGAGTA
>JAOUQA010000415.1 GCA_029879605.1 Gammaproteobacteria bacterium | reverse complement strand
CCTGTGCATCGCATGAGTAAGGATTTTCTGCCTTCAGAGGTACCACAGGTGCCGACTTACCTGGTTATTTATCGAAATGAAATGGATGACATTCAGTTTATGGAAATCAATGGGGTCACTGCCAGCTTAATCAGTCAGCTACAGGAGCTTCCCCATGCTAGCGGGTGGGAAATATTGCAATCTATCAGCCGGCAACTCGATATGCCTGATGAAGACAGCATTATCGCGGCAGGCCTGGAGAGTCTGAAACTGATGCAATCACGGGGGATTATTTTAGGTGCAGCACAGTAACATTTTCTATGCCGCGGTGCTTTTGGCACTGACGGAATTTATCTGTCAGTGCTTTTTTTATTTTTAAATAAAAATTTTTAAATAAATTTGTAAGGAATCCGGGATAGCTGCGACTACTAGGTAAGCCTGGATTTTCCCGGCCGGAATAATAGTTTTTTTAACTCACTAAAGTAAAACGGAGCAATAACATGACTCGTAAAAACAATATCAAATCACTTTCATTAGCAACCGGTGCTGCACTGGCACTAGGTCTGTCCAGCGGTAGCGCCATTGCCGATGTGTCTAATCCATTTGCCATGAGCGATCTGTCACAGGGTTACCAGGTGGCAGGTAATAATGGTAAGTGTGGCGAAGCTAAATGTGGTGGCAGCAAATCAACAGAAGCCAAGTGTGGTGAAGGTAAATGTGGTGATAGCAAGAAGCCTAAATCCAAAGAAGCTAAATGTGGCGAAGGTAAATGCGGTGATAGCAAGAAACCTAAAGCTAAAGAAGCTAAGTGTGGTGAAGGTAAGTGTGGTTCTAAATAATAGCCGCGTGGTGATTGAACAGGAGTCATGACCAGGGATGGTTAAGTCAATATAAGTCACTACCTGTTAAACCTGGGAAAGGTATCCGGCTAACGGGATACCTGCTTCCTGAATTTAAAATTTGATTTTCTGGCTATAACGCGTACCTTATATATAAACAAAAGATATAAGGTATCAATATGGCAACAGGCTCATCTTTGGATGAACTGGGTAACCAGGCAACAGAGCTTGCTGAAGAAGTGCAGGCCTTACGTGAGCAGATGCTGCGTTTTGCGACATTACAGCTTCGGGACGTCACACAGGCAGAAGATGCGGTACATGACGCCATCAATGCAGCTTTATCTTCAAATAAATATTCTGGCAAGGGCAGTTTAAAAAGCTGGGTTTATGCCATATTACGTAACAAGATTATTGATATTATTCGAGAACGTAGCCGTCATCCTGTTGAAACGTTTATCGAAGATGATGGCAGTGATCTGAATGACCAGTTTGATGAGAAAGGGCACTGGAAAAAAAGTCAGCAGCCTGCTAACTGGGGGCAGCCCGAAACAACCCTGGCGAATAAACAGTTCTGGCTGATTTTCGAAGCCTGTCTTAATGATTTACCGGAAAGTACAGCACAGGTTTTTATGATGCGTGAGCATCTAGGGCTGGATATCAGGGAAATATGTAACGAGCTATCACTGAGTGAGAGTAACTGCTGGGTGATTATGCACAGGGCCCGGATGCGATTACGTAAATGCCTTGAAGGCCATTTTATTCAGGGCGATTTTTTACAGGCGGTGTCACAGTGATGAATTGTAAACAGGCTACTCAATTAATGTCGGAATCACACGATCACCAGCTGACCCGTTGGCAGCGCTTTTCATTGCGCGTGCACCTGCTGATATGTAATGGTTGCCGGGCATACAATAAACACCTGGATTTTATTAGCAAAGCAATGCAGCAAATGCGTGACCGTTTCTGAATAATGTGCATAGGGGTTAAATATGGGTTCTGGTCTTGATTTTTTTAAAAGTAATCCGCCTGGCTGTCTGGATGAGTTTGATAAAGTATATGTAGATGACCTGGATGTAGAGTTTGATGGTCATGGAGAAGATACGAATCCCATATTTAAGCTGGTTTGTAAATGTGGTAATGAAACATTTAATGCGTATGGCTATGACTGGGTTAACCCAGACACAAATGAAACTTTTTATGTAAGTCCACTTTCAGCTAAATGCACTAAGTGTTCATGTCGAAATCAAATATTTGATATTAAGATTAATGGCTATGATGCGGTATTGGGGCATGGTTATTTTAGTGCCCGTGGTGAAGGTGACTCTAGAGGGTTTGAGTGTCCATCATGTAATGACGCTACGAAATTTGAATTATTTGTACGATTTGAATATACCGATGATATTTTTGACGAGGATTTTACGGAATTTACTGGAAGAGAGAAAGAGCTATTTACATGGTTCAGTCTTCATGGAAGATGTGCTTCCTGTAAAACAATAGTTGATATTTCTGAGGATGAATGTGCTTAAGTAGTAAAAAAATAAAAGGTGACGGAAGGATTAAAAAATGCTCCAGCACCTTTTTTTGTCCTGACTTAAAAATTTTATTGATTTGAACCACTATCCTGGTAATCAATACTCACGCGGCCACCGGCATAGGGACGAAAGCGATTGTCAGCGAATGCTACGTGATCGGGATGCTCTCGATAACTATCAATAACGGCTTTGTCAGTAAAACGTACAACCCAGCAGTGTTTGTAGCCGGCATC
>JAOUQA010000414.1 GCA_029879605.1 Gammaproteobacteria bacterium | reverse complement strand
CGTGTAAATTTCTGTCACTGTCATTTTACCTTCAGTCAGTGTGCCGGTTTTATCAAATACCATGTGATTAATGTCGGACAGGTGTTCCAGTACAGCACCATTTTTTACCAGTATGCCTTCACGTGCTCCCAGGCCGGAGGCAACCGCGATGGCCATGGGTGTCGCCAGTCCAAAAGCACAGGGGCAGGTAATAATTAATACCGATGTTGCAGCCAGCAGTGCCAGTTCAAAGTTTGTGTTGTACCAGTAGGTAAATGTCAGTGTCGCCAGTAATAATGTGGTAGCGACAAACCAGGGAACAATTTTATCAGCGGTACATTGTATCGGTGCCTTTGAGGCCTGTGCTTCTTCAACCAGGCTGATGATTTTTCCCAGCGTGGTGTTGCGTAAAGTTGATTTAACTTTAACCTGCAAGCTGCTTTCAATATTAACGGTGCCGGCATAGACCTGGTGACTGAGTGTTTTATTAACTGGTAAGGATTCACCGGTAAGCATGGATTCATTCACTGATGAACTGCCATCAATAACAATGCCATCAACCGGTACCTTGTCACCCGCTTTTATTAAAACGATTTCGTCTGTTTTGACAGAGCGTACCGGCACTACCTGTGTTTCACCATCACGGATTACATTGGCAACTCGGGGTTGCAAGTCGAGTAGTCGCTGGGTTGCGGAAATGGCATGACGTTTGGACTTGGCTTCAAGAAAACGTCCCACCAGGATAACAAAAATAAAATTCACAACGGTATCAAAATAAACTTCACCGATCTGGTTCTGGCTTAGCATAATATAAACAGAATAACTGTAAGTTGTGCAGGCACCAATTGCGATTGGCAAATCCATACCCAGGTGTTTCTGTTTTATGCCGGTCCATGCGCCTTTAAGAAATGGCCAGCCCGAATACAGAAGTGTGGGAGTTGCCAGTGCAAAACCAATCCAGTGAAACATTTCTCTGAACTCGCCCTTGTCTGCACCGGTATAGAGGGCAATGGATACCCATAACAGGTTCATCATGGCAAAACCTGCAAATGCCATGCGTAATAATAAAGCACGATTCTGTTTGTTTATGATGCCTTCGGCAGATTCCGGGTCGAAGGGAACCGCGGCATAACCGATCTGTGACAGGCGCTGAATGATTTCAGATAATTTAACCTGGTCGTTATGCCAGCGGATATGTAACCGCCTGTTAGCCAGGTTGGTTTTAACGGAAACAATACCGGGCAGGTGAGCAAGGCTGCGTTCGATTAACCAGACGCAGGCAGCACAATGAATACCTTCTACCAGTAAATGAATATCGCGCAGTTCTTCAAGTGATACAACATATTCGCTTTGAACTTCATCGATGTCATACAGCGTGATGTCTTTTGGTGGTTCCGGTGGAGGTGCAAGTAACTGGCCTTCCGGTGTGCGCTGGTAAAAGCCTTCCAGGCCGGTGTCGTAAATTATTTTGCAAACGGACTGACAGCCAAGGCAGCAGAAGGATCTGAGTTGTCCATCGACTTCTGCATCAAAGTGATTGCCTGATGGCACGGGAAGTCCACAATGAAAACATCCTGTATCAGAGTGGGGATGTAGATTCATAAAATATTTATTCTGTTACCACGCTGGTGCGACGGGTAAAGTCATAGTTATTATCGTTGTGGTTGATCTGGATGGTGATATCCCACATGCCTTTTAACGGGAATTGTACTTTGCTTTCGTACATGCCGGGATTCGGTTCATGCATTGCCAGGGAAAAATCAGCACTGGCATCTGATGGACGATAAGCTTTTAGTGTAACCTGTGCTGCATTTAATGGTGTGCCGGCTTTATCAACAATAATCACTCGATAAGTTTCCGGTTCGTTAACCACGGGACTGGTTGGAAAGTCTGTGCTGAATGACCAGCTAAGGTTTTCACGGGCATGGGCTCGTTTAATGACATTTTCTTCAAAGTGACGGCCTTTTTCATAATAATCTTCAGTCACCAGGCCGGGGTTGGTTGTGATCGCAAGGGTAATAAAAGTTATATTAACAATCAGTACAACGACAATCAGGGAGACCAGGCCAATAAGCCAGGGATTTTTACTGCCTTTAGGATTGTCCTGGGAAATACCTGAAAATGTTGATCGATTTTCTGTCATGAATATAAACCTTGTTAAAATTTTGGAGCATAGAACATGCTCTGGTATTCAACGCTGTCATCATAGGATTCATATGAATGTACAGTGAAATATACCGGTGTTCTATCTTTTTCCAGGTTCTTTTTGGGAATTCGAATAAATATAATATAGCTGGAAAGTTTGCCAGCCGGCAGAATGGTCTTATCTTTTAATCCCTGGGTTTCAAGATTATCCGGGCCATCGACATCAATACTGATGTGCATGTTTCGGTCAGTTTTATTTAAAATTTTAAGAATATACTTGTTCTGTATTGAGCCATCACTCAGGCGAACAAACATGGGCTGTCGTTCATGGATAACTTTCAAATCAAAACTGCCCAGGTTGGTCAGGCCGTACAATAGTCCGGAGGCAGCCAGTAACATGATTGAAAAATAAATAATTACCCGGGCTCGTTTGTAAAGGGGCTGTGGTTGCTGGCCTTTT
>JAOUQA010000413.1 GCA_029879605.1 Gammaproteobacteria bacterium | reverse complement strand
ATGGGGCAACCGGGTCACTGACATCGATAACCTGAACAAGCGTTGTGCCACCCTGCCAGCCGCCGTAGTTAAACCAGTATCCATTCTGATTACTCGAAACGGCTATCAGCTTTTCAGCAACGCCCTGCTGGTTTGTCTGCAGGTAAAGCCCTGTTAGTGGTGGATCATCCACGGTACCGATTTCCAGCTCGGCTACAACTTCGGTGGCTACAGGATTAGCCGACATGCTCAGTATACGAACCCTGTTTGGCGTTAGAGCCGGCTGTATGTAGGGCATAACATCCGTGGAAACTACGCCGACAAATGGTGTTATGTAATCATAGGTGGCATCACCACGCACACCAATAAAGAGGTGGCTGTTATCATTCTTGACCAGGTCTGGTTCATCAACACCGGAAACCTGGAGGTTAGTCGTGGAGACCAGCGTAGCGCTTCCAGCAAGAAGCATATCCGCTGAGACCTCTGGCACGCCATAAAAATACTGCGTGCCGGGATTGTTCCTTATTGCATCTTTAAGTAATGCAAGCAGCTCGGAATCATTTTGCAGCGAAGTTAGCGTTTCATCAGGCACAGCCTGCCTATCACTACTACAGCCAAGTAGCAGTAAGGCAATTACACTGGTAGCAAGCACTTTATTCATTACAACCTCCGCATAGCTGCAACTCCATTAATACTATATCACCCCTTGCTGGCACATACAGTGATTAAAGGTATCAGCCCTTAACCCCTGACTTCTGCAATAAAAAAGCGAACCCTGAGATTCGTTCTTTATTTATCACCTTCCCTGACAATGCCTCACCTGTTACAGGCGAGGCGCTGATTTAGTGCAGACATCAATACTTCATCACAGAAGCATGAATACGC
Organism: Gammaproteobacteria bacterium; assembly: GCA_029879605.1. Lineage (GTDB taxonomy): Bacteria > Pseudomonadota > Gammaproteobacteria > SZUA-229 > SZUA-229 > JAPHQX01. Next base: position 1,727 of record JAOUQA010000413.1, on the reverse strand, counting down.
AAAGAATATTTTTATATAAGCATATTAGAAAGAATTACTCTATAAATTATTTCATGCGTTAAGGCTACTTCTTCTTAATAAGTTAATTTTTATAGATAGAGTTATTCTAAATATTTATCTATTCACTTCACTGTATTCTTTGATGACATCGCCTTATTGTTCATGTTATAAAAGAATCCGTTATCTAGCATGCCACGCAGGGAATGACATTTATCATGGAACATCATAGATACTTACATCACATATTTACACCTCTCGATACTTCCTAAGTATCGCGATCCCTCATCAATATCAAAATGACACAAAAACATTCAGGAAGAACCGAAATGAAAAAAATTATCTCAACCGCTCTACACCTTTCTATTTTTTTAACTTGCAGCCAGTCATTCGCTACAGATTATTATGTAGACAATGAGCTTGGTAATAATTCAAATAGTGGCTTAGTTGGTTTTCCGTGGGAAAACATGCGCAAGGTCAATAATTTTAACTTTGCGCCAGGTGATACGATTCATCTTCGCCGCGGACAAATATGGCAGGGTGAAAACATAAACATGACAGAGTCGGGCACTGAAGCCTTACCAATAACCATCACAAACTATGGCGACCAAGCTCTTCCAAAACCTGTACTTAGCGGTGCCGCGCCATTTGATAAAGAATTTACAGGCACATGGGATTTTGACATCTATACCGCAAACCCGTCGTCCAGCACAGACGATTTTATAGGCTGGCTAGAAAGTGCAATTTCACCAAACTTAATTAAGGCTGATTCTGGTTACCTGAATAAAGGGATAAGCGCAAAACTCCAGGATAACGGTAGCGGTTCACCACGAATATGGACCAATACAACAATGGCGCTGGCAGCAGATATGCCCATTGCTTTGAATTTACGCTTTAAAGTTGAAAGCGGTAACCTGATATTTAAAGTTAAAAATCTTGCTACTGGTAATTACTATAGCCAGGGTAGCACATGGGGTGCTAATTCTGCTGCTGCAGTTTTTTCATCCAGCACATACGGCAACTGGTCAGAAGTGAGACTAGAACTCCCCAATGATACAAGCATGGGCCAGATCTTAGTTGAGTTTACCGCAGATGGTACATCATACGTTGACAGCGTCGCCCTTACATTGTCATGGACTGAACATTCACCCGGCATCTATAAACGGGCTATTTTGGCAGGCCTCGTCAACGGCGTTTACGATATTTTTCACAATAATTTACAAACTCAAAAAAAGACAGATCCATCTCTATTAACACAAGATTTTGACTGGACGATTGATGCGACTAGCAGGGTGTTATACATGAAGTATTCAGGAAGCCTGACAGAGTTAAATAACGAGCCACTACTGGCAAATAGAGATGCTTTTTATCATATCTATCTTGGTGGTAGCAATCTAACAGTAGATGGTGTACACATTGAAAAGGCAATTACCGGCATACGTATTGCAAACGACGGCGCTATTATTAAAAATAGTTTTTTACAGGACATCGGTGGTGACTGCAGCATTCTTGCAGTCAAGATATCCGGCAGTGTTGCCGTACAAATCAATAAGGCAACAGCCATTGATAATGAAATAATTGATTCTGGGTGCGGCATTTACTTTAGACGTGTTGACAATGGTTTTGTTAGTGGAAATATTATTAACAATATTCGTGATCGCGGTCACGGTGGCGACGTCGAGATCATGGGCCTTGAATCGGTCACCAATAGCATTATTGAAAATAATATT
>JAOUQA010000412.1 GCA_029879605.1 Gammaproteobacteria bacterium | reverse complement strand
ATGCTGATGCTGATGCTCTTCATAGACAGCCTGTGCAACGGAGGCCAGGGTTGAAACCGGCACAACCGGCAGGTCTGCACCAAAGGCCAGACCCTGGGCAATACCGGTTGCAATACGCACACCGGTAAATGAACCGGGTCCACAACCAAAAGCCAGAGCATCGAGCTGACTGATTTTTAATTCTGCATTAGCCAGTAATTCATCAATCATGGGCAGTATTAATTTTGTATGCTCCCTGGGTGCCAGCTCAAAACGCTGTTCAACGATTCCATCCTGGTAAATGGCAGCAGAACAGGCTTCAGTCGATGTATCCAGGGCCAGTATTTTCATCAGGATAAATCCTCTACCAGATTATCAAGAGATGATACTGATTTCTTATCCTGTGCCTGGTAAAACTTTTGCACATCGTCAAACTGATGTGTCACTGGCATATCGGGTAAACTTTTAATAAATAGACGACCATAACTTTTAGCCGTCAGACGCGGATCACCAATCATCAATACACCGTAATCCGAAGTTGAACGAATCAGACGCCCCACACCCTGTTTTAATGCAATCACAGCCTGTGGTAACTGGTATTCCATAAAGGCCTGGCCACCTGATTGCTTGATAGCATCCAGCCGTGCCTGCATTACCGGGTCACCGGGTGAAGCAAACGGCAGTTTATCGATAATGACACAGGACAGTGCTTCACCACGTACATCCACACCTTCCCAGAAACTACTGGTACCGAGTAAAACGGCATTACCCAGGAATTTAAATTTCTCCAGCAACTGGTGTTTTGGCAAACTGCCCTGCACCAGGATGGGATATTTTATTTTTGACTGCAACAACTGCGCCGCTTCATTCAGTGCACGATAACTGGTAAACAATAAAAAGGCACGTCCGCCACTGGCTTTTAAAACAGGAATCGCCGTTTCAATCAATTGACTGGTAAAACTGTAACTGGAAGGCTCCGGCAGATTTTTCGGCAAATACATAAGACTTTGCTGTTGATAATCAAAAGGACTTTGCCAGTTACCCTGCTGGTAATTTTCCAGACCCAGGTTATTTGCAAAGTGATTGAAATCACTACCTACCTGTAATGTTGCCGAGGTAAATACCCAGGCCGCAGAATGGGACTGCTGATGACTGCGAAACAGGTCAGCCACATCCAGGGGTGTCATGTGAAGCACAAATCCCTTGCTAAATGTTTCGTACCAGAAAATATAAGCCTGGGCGTCTTCCGAGGTTTCCGGCTGACCATAGGTTTTTAAATTATTCAGTATCAACATCGCACGTTGATAACACTGTTCCAGACCTTTACTTCTTTCAGCAGCAATCTCAAGCACGTCAGCCAGGTCAGTGATTTTTTCCTGCAGGCTTTCACGCATTTTTTTCAGCGCCGGTTTATTCATAATATTAAACCAGGCTTCCCGTGAATTATTATTACCCAGTGCCAGGCGGAAATCTTTTACAGCTGTGTGTAACAGATCGGCAGTCTCACGAATATCGATCATCTCCGGTGCATCTTTAATGTGTTCTGCAATAGCATCATTGACCAGGTTATTTAACTGGCGACTGCTAATCGTTTTACCAAAAAAACGTGATGCAACTTCGGGTAACTGGTGAGCCTCATCAATAATAAACGCTTCTGAACTGGGCAACAGTTCACCAAAACCTTCTTCCTTGATCGACATATCCGCTAATAAAAGATGATGATTGATAACAACGACATCAGCTTCCTGTGCATCACGTCTTGCCTTAACAATAAAACAGTCATCCCAGTCAGGACACTCTGAACCCAGGCAGTTTTCTACCGTGGAGGTAACAATCGGCCAGACCCGGGCATCTTCAGTAATTTCTGACATTTCAGATATATCACCACTGACTGTTGATTTACGCCAGGCTCGAATGGTCTGAATGTGATCCCTGGTTTCACTGGTTAAAAACATCTGGTCAGTAGAAATATTCAGCCGATGCAGACAAAGGTAGTTAGCACGTCCCTTGAGCAGGGAAACTTTTGAAGCAATGCCCAGGGTACGCATCACCACGGGGATATCACTATGAAACAACTGATCCTGTAAATGACGCGTGCCGGTCGAAATTAATGTTTTTTTACCCGACATTAACACCGGCACCAGGTAAGCAAATGTTTTACCTATACCTGTGCCCGCCTCGGCAACCAGTACACCACTTTGCTCAATCACGTCAGCAATGGCATCACTGAGTGCCTGCTGACCCTGCCTGGGCTTAAAACCTTCAAGTGCTTCTGAAAATGGACCTTCTTTACCAAGCAGTTCGGATGACTGCATCAGTGACTGGCCTGCTGTAATTGCTGACTTTTCATTTCCGCCTCACTGGCCTGCTCATGCCGTTGCATGAGAGTATAAGCCCGTGAAATCAGCAACCAGTTATAGGCCTGTAACGAGGTGTTATTACGTGCATAACTGTTTGAACGTTTTGCCATATGAATACTTTGTTGAGGATTATACTGTCCCAGGTGCACCATGGATAAACGGGTCCAGGTTTCAGCCTGTTTGCCATTAATGCGTAAGGCACGTTCCAGCAAAACCACGGCCTGCTGCCACTGCTGGTCATCAATAGCCTGGTCTG
>JAOUQA010000411.1 GCA_029879605.1 Gammaproteobacteria bacterium | reverse complement strand
AACATACAATGCTATTTCTGAGAAAGGTTTAAGTCGTTTATCAGCGGATGATTTTAAAATTGATCCGGATGCTGAAAATCCAGATGCAATTATGTTGCGTTCATTCAAAATGCACGATGAACCTGTCGCTGATTCTGTAAAAGCAATTGGTCGTGCCGGTGCAGGTGTTAATAATATTCCGGTTGATGCGATGTCTGATCGAGGCATTGTGGTATTTAATGCGCCAGGTGCGAATGCAAATGCAGTAAAAGAACTGGTGATTGCAGGTATGCTCATGGCCTGTCGTAATCTAACTGAAGCCTGGCAATATACCTCGGCTCTTGAAGGATCAGATGAAGAAGTATCCAAAGCTGTTGAAGCCGGTAAGAAAAAATATGTCGGTTTTGAGTTGCCGGGTAGAACCCTGGGTGTTATTGGACTGGGTGCCATTGGTGTAGAGATTGCTAATGCAGCAGATGCACTGGGTATGCGTGTCGTGGGTTTTGACCCAACCATTACTGTAAAAAGTGCCTGGCGATTATCTGCCAATGTTGAGCAGATGGATAGTGCCGATGAATTATTTAAACAGTCTGATTTTGTAACATTTCATGTGCCATTGATAGATTCAACCCGTAACCTGCTAAATGCTGAGCGCCTGGCTACTATGCATGACGGTTCAGTAATTTTGAATTTTGCCCGTGATGGTATTGTTGATGACGCCGCTGTTCTGTCGGCTATTGATTCCGGAAAGATCCATGCCTATGTGACAGATTTTCCATCAAACCAGTTAAAAGGTCATGCTAAAGTAATTACTTTGCCTCATCTGGGTGCGTCAACTGGTGAAGCCGAGGAAAACTGTGCCATTATGATTGCTGATCAGCTGGATAATTTCCTTAAATATGGCAATATCAAAAACTCGGTTAATTTTCCAAATATCAAGCTGGCAAAAATCGGCGAAAAACGACTGGCGATTGCTAATCGCAATCGCCCGGATATGCTTGGTCAGATATCACATCAGCTAGGCCAGGCAGGATTAAATATTTTGCATATGACTAATGAATCAAAAGGCGATCTTGCCTATACCTTAATCGATGTTGATTCAGATCCATCTGAGCAGGCACTGAAAAATATTCAGAATATTGATGGTGTCCTGAGTGTTCGGGTGATATAAATCGTATATGAGCGAAGAGAAACAGTTAAAAGCGATTAGAGAGAAAATTGATAAACTGGATGAGGATATCCAGTCATTGATTAATGAGCGCGCTAAATGCGCCCAGGAAGTGGCGCAGATTAAAATCAGGTCTGGTGAAACAGAGCATTTCTACCGTCCTGAACGAGAAGCCCAGATACTACGTAATATTGAATCCAGGAATGAAGGGCCTTTACCTGGATCAGAAGTGGCTCGATTATTCCGTGAGATTATGTCCTCATGCCTTGCCCTGGAGCGTCCCCTTAAAATTGCTTTTCTTGGGCCCGAGGGAACTTATAATCATGTGGCAGCCATCAAGCATTTCGGTGCAGCTATTGAACAGCAACCTGTCGATACTATCGAAGACGTTTTTCATACGGTAGAAACGGGCCAGGTACAGTTTGGTGTTGTGCCAATTGAAAACTCAACCGAAGGTGTGATTACCCATACCCTGGATTTATTGATTAATTCGACATTGCTAATCAGCGGTGAAGTTGATTTACGCATACAGCATAACCTGATTAGTAATGAAAAAGATTTAACTTCAATAAAAAAAGTATTTTCACATCAACAGTCACTGGCGCAGTGTCGTCGCTGGCTCGATGAACACCTGCCAGCAGTAGAACAGTATGCGGTACGTAGTAACGCTGAAGCTGTTCGCCTGTGTAAAAATGAAAAAGCTAGTGCGGCTATTGCGGGCAAGCTTGCTGCTGAAATTTATGATGTGCCTATGCTGGCTACTGATATAGAAGATGAAGCGGATAATACAACGCGTTTTATTGTGATCGGTAAAAATGCAGTGCCGCCCAGTGGAAAAGATCGAACGTCGATACTGGTAACAACACATAATAAGCCGGGTGCACTATTTGAGCTGCTAAAACCACTGGCTACACGAAATATCGGTATGAGTAAAATTGAATCACGGCCATCACGTCGTGGTGTCTGGGAATATGTTTTCTTTATCGATATTGAAGGCCACAAGGACGATGTAAATGTATTAGAAGCATTGCATGAAATAGAACATGAATCTGCAATGGTCAGGATACTGGGTTCATACCCGAAAGCAGTGCTTTAACTATGAACCGGTTTTTAAATATCGCTGTTCCTGGTGTACAGACGCTAACACCTTATATTCCAGGTAAACCAGTCAAAGAGCTTGAGCGAGAACTTGGCATTTCAAATTCCATCAAGCTTGCATCTAATGAAAATCCCCTGGGTCCCAGTCAGAAAGCACTTACTGCTGCGCAATCTGTTTTATCTTTGGTTAATTACTATCCCGATGGCAGCGGTCATGAATTGCGCCAGGCACTGGCTGCACTGCACCAGGTCGATAAAGCATGCATTACCCTGGGCAATGGTTCAAACGATATTCTGGAAATAATTGCCAGGGTATTTCTGAGCGCTGAGCATTCAGCCGTTTTTTCTGAATACGCTT
>JAOUQA010000410.1 GCA_029879605.1 Gammaproteobacteria bacterium | reverse complement strand
CTGGTGCAGCCCTGGCCTACCAGCCTGATGGTATTGAAACCCTTAAAGTAGCTGAAATCTTCAATATTACCCGTGTACTGGTATTGCCTATCATCGTACTCTGGTTAGCCGTCTGGTATGTAAAACGTGAAGAAGAAGCAACACACTCAGTCAACGTGGGTACAGTTATCTTCGAGAAATTCCCTATGTTCGTACTGGGTTTCATCCTGTTATTTGCTCTATCAACCACAGGTATGTTTGCTCCAGCCAACCACTATAAAGGTAAATATTTTGGTAACACGGTTGAGCAGGGCTTTAAAGAATCAAACCTGTTAAAAGGTGAGCAAATTGCTGCACTCCAGGAAGAAGCATCAAAGATACAACGCCAGGATCGTAAAGATGCACTACAACGTTTACTGGATAATGGAAAGATCATGAGCATCGACGATGACGATACTATTCGAGGCCTGATCAATGCCAAGGTACTGTCAAAAGATGCAAACAAGATCCTCAAAGGAGCGCACAAAGCTGTTCGGCATACCGCCAAAAAGATCAAGAAATTCCGTCAATGGATTACCTGGCTATTTGCATTTGGCCTGGTTGGCCTGGGTATGCAGATCACCGTGTCATCCATGAAACAGGCAGGCGGACAACCGGCAGTTATTGGCGGCATAGTCGGCTTTATTAAAGCAGTGCTATCGCTTCTTGTTGTGCTGTTCTTGATTAGTGATAAAGTTTAAGAGGAACTAATAATGACTGATGAACAAAAATTTGAACGTGGTACTGCATTGTCGATTTTCGGCAGTGATCGTAAAGAAGACTTCATGGCTTTAGTATTTGCACTTGCCATTGCTTTTGGCGTGTATATTTTCGTCTAAAGTCGAAGCCTTAGTTAAACCATCAACCCGTGTCCGCCACCTGGCGGACACGTCTTTATGGAAAGAATTATGAATACAGTACAAGCACATAATGTATTACTTGCCAGCCATGGCACCGAAGGGGCACTGGCTGCAGAGCAAATGGCCCTCAAGTTATGCAGCAAGGGCAGCCAGTTACAACATTTAATCGTCGTCCCCACTTTATGGAAAGGCATGACCGGCGATGACTGGTTAAACAATGGATCAACCCGTGACACCTTCCGCCGTTATCTTGAAGGTGAACTGAGCCGCGAAGTTGATGAACATATTAGTCGTGTCAGCAAAGCTGCTGAAGAACATGAACTCAGCTACAGCCAGAACGTTATTGTTGGCGAACCCAATGAATGTCTGCTTGATGCCAGCACAAAAGAAAATTTTGACCTGATTATTATTGGCTCACCACGACCTAAAGGCAAAAAAGGTTTGCGTTCACGCATGCTAACGGATCTAATCACAAAAAATATCAATGTACCGATTTTAATTGTGCCTTACCCCAGTAATTAATATGTTAGAACCTGCAATGACTGAAGAAGATGCCGCCTGGGCATCTATCAACACCCATTTTCCTGTCACCGAACTAAAAGATTTCTGTCGTGATACCGAACGACTGTTTCGCATTAATCCAATGCTTGAATTTTATCAATGGCGAGCACTCGATACTCAGCGTTATTTTTTTAGTGGTAAGAATATTAGCCAGGAAACCCCGTTTGATTTTGAATTTGAACTGACAGTCAAAGAACTCGCGGATGGTTTTAGAATAGACTATGACCGGGGCATCAAATCCAGTACCGAATTTAAAATCGAAGCAACCGAACAGGGTTCAAAGCTGACCATCACTGATCGCTATGAAGCCATGCCTGAAGAAGATCGTCAACAGTACCTGGATACCGTGGATAAAAGCCTGGTCAACTGGGCCAGTTACCTGCAACGTTACTTAACTACCTGGCAAAAGTGGTCGACGTTTGGTCCCTGGCGCTGGTATATGCGTCGCGTCTGGCAACCCATGAAACCCTCAGGGAGACGAATCACCTATATGCTGCTGTGGATTACCCTGGTCGAAGTTGCCCTGATCATCTTAGGCGTCGGTATTTATTTTGCGGAATATGCCTGATTCAAACATCAGTACATAGCTACTAATACAAAATTTACCGAACACCCATCACCCGTTATTGAATCAGCCCTGCTCTCAAACAAGGAAACACATTCTGCAGACGCTTATGAGTAAGGAAGATGCATTTCACGGGTATTCTGTCGGTATTTTTTACACTTTATTATTAATAACTATTTCAGGTCTGCTAAGCAACTGATTCTATAGACATAAATTTTCTGGTGTAATACTTGCTTGTTTATGTGGATGAAATTGTCGGTACGAAATAGCTTTACACTGTTGCTCCTCCTCCTTGTTTCGAATCAGCTACTGGCTGATTACAAAGCGGATATTGGTCATACTCGCCTGCTCAATGAACTGGGAGCCAGCACACCCAATGGCGCAGGCGTTCAGGTGGCACAGTCAGAAGCAGACACCGATGGAGTTGCTGGCTCTCCTTTTGCTGCGCTACCCGATGCCAGTGATTCACGCTTTACCGGCAAAACCATTATCAATGTCACTCCAGGTAACAACACCGTGTCCGGTCATGCCACCGGTGTCGGCGCTTTATTTTATGGTAATACCGGTATCGCAGGCGGTATTACCCTGATTGATGCCCATG